>CAYFHQ010000004.1:0-96646 GCA_964342805.1 uncultured Peptostreptococcaceae bacterium
GCTTGAGATGATTGCTCATCTCGGTTGTTCTATACTGTTCAATTTTCAAGGATCATTTCGTTCGCCAACCGCTGTTAGCGACTTGATAATCATATCATTATCGCTGTGTAAGTGTCAAGCACTTTTTAGAAGTTTTTCAATTCATTTGATGATTTGAAAAATGCTTCATATGCAGTTCGCGTTGCCGCTTAGAAGGCTGTGCTCCGTGGCGACTTGACTATAGTAACATTGGTATACCCTGCCGTCAACAGGTAAATCAAAAAAAGTAATATTCAAAAAATAAGCACAGATTCGACGATTCCGTCGAATCTGTAACCCAAGCTTGTTATGATTATTTTCTTTCTTTAAAGTAAGCCAAAGTACACGACTTTGCCACGTCAAATACCTGGTCTATCTGGTCCTCAGTAATAACATAGGGGAACATGAAATAGAGGATATTCCCCAAAGGCCTTAACAGGACTCCTTGTTCTAAGGCCTTTTGATAGATCTGATAGCCTACTCTTTCCTTCCAGTCAAAGCCTATTTTTGACTCCTGGTCTTCAACCAACTCTATGGCACCAATCATTCCTAACTGGCGGAACTCTCCAAACCAGGGGAGGGAGGCAAAGGTAGATAGGGCTTTTTCGCGGATATAAGCTGCCTTTTTTTCGTTTTCTTCTAATACAGGTTGGTCTTCAAAAATCTTGAGGGTCTCCACAGCTACGGCACAAGCCAAAGGATTCCCCGTATAACTGTGGGAATGCAAAAAGGCCTTCAAGGTTTCATAGTCATCATAAAAGGCATTATAGATCTGGTCTGTAACAAGAGTTAAGGCCAGCGGAAGATACCCCGCAGTTAATCCCTTGGACACCGTCATCATATCTGGACTCACATCTGCATGTTCACAGGCAAACATCTTGCCCGTACGACCAAATCCCACAGCAATCTCATCGGCGATAAAATGGATGTTATAGGCTGTACAGACCTCCCTAAGCTTCTTTAAATAGACTGGAGAGTACATCATCATCCCAGCTGCACATTGCACCATGGGTTCAATAACAATCCCTGCAATCTCACCATGGTGGTCCTTAACGATCCTTTCCATGTCCTCAAAGCATTCTGCCTGACAGGTTTCTCGCTCTTTCCCATGGGGACACCGGTAACAGTCAGGTCCAGTGGCGGTGAAGGTGTCCAGCATAATGGACTTGTAGGTTGCCGTATATAAGTCACATTTACCAACAGACAAGGCTCCAATAGTCTCTCCGTGATAGGCATTGGTAATGGATACCAACTTCTTTTTATCGGGATTTCCAGTTTGCTGGTGGTATTGATAACTCAGTTTCAGGGCAACCTCAATAGCCGACGATCCATTGTCGGCAAAAAAGACTTTATTTAACCCCTCAGGTGTGACAGAAACGATCCGCTCAGACAGCTCAACTGCAGGTTCGTGGGTAAAGTTCGCAAAGATCACATGCTCCAGGGTATCCACTTGCTTCTTTAAAGCGTCATTAATGCGGGGATTACAATGTCCAAATAGATTCACCCACCAGCTTGAAACCGCATCGATATAGGTATTTCCATCAAAGTCTTCTAGGTAAACCCCATGGCCCTTTTTTATTGGAATGGGCTTAAAGGTCTCATAGTCTTTCATCTGTGAACAAGGGTGCCATATGTGCTTGCTGTCTCTTTCCTGTAGCTTATGCTTCATGGTGGCCTCCTAGCTGGTGAATAAGGTCTATATTGATATCTCTGGCAAAGGTATTACGAAATTGGTCCATGGTCCCGTCAGTTTGCCGGACCACACCTAGGATTGGCCATCCGGTCTCCCGGCAAATAATGTCCATGTTATCATCTTCGTAGTCAGCCCCTGTGTAGCCGTTGAACACAATCCCTGCTACCTTAAACTGCTTTTCCTTTAAATAAGATGCGCTTAAGAGGGTGTGATTAATAGTCCCCACACCTGTTCTTGCAACAAGGATGACGTGTCCATCAAACGCCTGAAATAGGTGGTACTGGAATAGGCCCTTGTCATTTAGGGGAACAATAATGCCTCCTGCACCTTCAATAACCACTGCATCATGGTCTGCTTCTAGAGCATGAATACCTTTAAACAGGATATCCTTGGTCAGGGTGACCCCGGTTTTACGGGCTGCCAGGTGGGGAGAGACTGGTTCCTCAAAAATGATAGGACAATGTTTGGGCTCAGGTGTGAACTGGTTGACCTCAGCGACAAACCGCAGGTCCGCATCTCCCCCGCTTGCAACGGGTTTATAGTAGGCTGCCTTTACGCCTTTTGCCAGGAGTTCTTGTAGTATGCCAGCTGACACAACGGTTTTGCCTGCGTCAGTGTCAGTTCCCATAATCAGTAGTCTCATATTACACCTTCGCTTCTAGGGCAAAACCCAATCCTTCAAGCATTTCTTGGTCAGTGGCGATGTTTGTACCTGTTGTGGTTAAGAAGTCACCCGTTAGGGCACCATTCACCCCGGCCGTAAACCCTTGCTCCATGTATTGACCTAAGAGGGCCCGTCCACCTGCATAGCGGATCACTTTTTCAGGGAAGATAAATCGATAAATGGCTATGACCTTGAGGATTTCTCGGGGATCAGGCAGTTCAGCCAGTTCCATTGGAGTCCCAGGTATGGGGTTGAGGATATTTACAGGGACAGAACAAGCATTGGTCGCTAGGATGTCAAATGCCATGTCGATCCGCTGGGCAGTGGTCTCGCCCATGCCAAAAATCCCCCCACTACAGACAGACATGCCTGCGTCCATGGCCCGCTTGGTGGTTTCAATCCGGTCGTCGAAGGTATGGGTGGTACAGATTTGTGTATATCGTTCTCGGGAGGTTTCAAGATTATGGTGGTAGCGACTTACCCCCGCTTCTTTCAGTCGGTTGGCTGCGTCCTGGGACAACATGCCATGGGAGGCACAAATTTTTAGGTTGGTCTCGTCAGCAATACGCTTATAGATCTTTTCCAAGTAGACCAGGTCTTCCTCGTCCAGGTGGCCACCACTGGATACCAAGGAGAACCGGTGGACACCAGCCGCTTCCATTTCCTTGGCTCTTTGGATGATTGCCTCTTCATTTACCAGACTATAGGTTTCTACATTGGTTTTATGGTGGGCAGATTGGGCACAAAAGCTACAGTCCTCTGAGCACTTGCCACTTTTTACATTCATAATGGTACAAAGGTCCGCACTGGCGCCTGCCTTTTCTTGTCTGATTTGATTGGCTAGGGTAAAGAGCTGTTCTAGGGCCTCATTATTCTCGATATTGATTTGACCGAGGGCATAGGCCTCTTCCTTTGTGATTTGCTGGTTACGACAGACTTTCTCGTATAGTTCTTGGATTAATTTCATAGTGTCCTCCCCTTTGATTTTCTATACTTAGTCTATCAGTAACGGGGGTATTGTCAACCTTGCGTTACGCGTCGGTTGACAATCAGGTTAGAAATGTGTGCCCTGTTAACTTCATTGCAAAGGGGATGTCCAAAATGGGGTGACGCTCACTTGATGAGCGTATAGGCAGGTACCTCACTCGACATTGCCTAATGGCAATGCAAGGAGTATTGGAAACACGCCAAACGCTCTGCGAATGAGCAATGAACGAAATCATAGATTTGGGTGTTTCCAATAACGACAAATCCCCAGCCCATATGGCTGAGGAACGTCGGTTTGGCATTCATTTAAGGAAGTGAAAAGTAACAGTCCTTTCGGACCAAAAATGCAGTGAAACACTGCATTGGTGATAATGTGAACAAAATTAAATATTTTGTGTAGTACAAGCTTACCCCTGTAAGGGCCTGATGTCAAGCTAATAAAAAAACCTTATGCACGGCTTTTCTTGTACATTCCATTTATTTTCATGTTAGTTGAATTGTGAAATCGACTGTATTATAATGTAGTATACGTATTTTAGGAGGTATAACATGAAGCGAGTATTTTCAGGTGTACAGCCTACAGGCCAGATTCACTTGGGTAATTACATTACCATGCGAAATTTCATCAAGCAGCAGCAAGAGGAAAATGAATGCCTGTACTGTGTTGTAGATCTACATTCCATCACATTGCCTCAAGACCCCAAAGAGCTTCGTAAAAACTCATTGGAATTGGCGGCCCTTTATATGGCCATTGGTCTTGACCCAGAAAAAGTAACCCTGTTCCTACAATCACAAGTCAGTGCACATGCCGAACTCGCTTGGCTTCTTCAGTGTAACTCATACATGGGCGAACTGAATCGAATGACACAGTTTAAAGACAAGTCCACAGGTAAAAAAGCGGTACCGACTGGACTCTTCACATATCCTGTACTCATGGCTGCGGACATTCTTCTTTATGACACAGACGTGGTACCTGTAGGAAATGACCAGAAACAACACCTTGAACTCACCCGGGACATTGCCATCCGTTTCAACAACCGGTATGGTGACACCTTCGTGGTTCCAGAACCTATGATAGCTAAGTCTGGCGCCCGGATCATGTCCTTTGACGATCCAACAGTCAAAATGAGTAAGTCCAATCCAAATGTACATTCGAAGATCACCCTGCTGGAACCAGCCAACAAGATCAAGAAAACCATTATGAAGTCCACAACAGACTCTGACATGGAAGTACGATTTGACGAACAGGACAAGCCTGGTGTGTCCAACCTGCTAACGGTCTACTCCCACTTAGGTGGTGTATCCATCGAGGACCTGGAGTCCAAGTATAAGGGTGTAGGATATGGCCAGTTTAAAAAGGACCTGGTTGAAGTGGTACAAGACGCCTTCCTACCTATCCAGCAACGCCACCAAGAAATCATGGAGAGTGGCGAAGTGGAAAAGGTCTTGAAACTGGGTGCTGAAAAGGCCAACGACCTAGCCCGACCAGTCCTTAACCGAGTCAAAGACAAGATTGGCTTTGTTCGTTTCGACTAGTGGGCACCCAATCGATCTCAAAGTAAGTAAAACAAACAAAAATCCCCTTTCCATATGGAGAGGGGATTTTCTTATGTGCCTAACAGGTCATTTAAATTTCGTTCAGCTTCTTGTATTCCTTACGGAACTTCTTGATGATCTTTTTCTCCATACGGGAAACGGTCATCTGAGAAACCTTCAATTCATTGGCCACTTGGATCTGTGTCTTATTTTCAAAGAAACGGTCCCGAATGATTTTAAGTTCCACCTCATTCAGCTTTTCCATACACTTCTCAATAAAGTCACGGTTCTCAATGACGTCAAAATACTTGTCGTCCTCACCAATGATATCCAGTAGCTGAATATCTTTGTCGTCACCACTGCTGTCATAGCTGATGTCCAATGACTTAGGTGTATACACCTGGGAGGCCTCCATGGCTTCAATAACCTGTTCCTCAGTACAGTTCAGGTATTCGGCTATGTCCTCAATCTTTGGCACCCGCTGCAAATCCTGTTGCAGTTTGCTTTTGGCAACATTGATCTTCTTAGACAACTCTTGGATCCGACGGGGAACGCGGACAGACCAACCCTTATCTCGGAAATACTTTTTGATCTCCCCGATAATGGTAGGCGTTGCAAAACTGGAGAACTCAAATCCCCGGTCTACATCATATCGCTCAATGGCATAAATCAAGCCCAAAGAAGCTACTTGATAAATGTCCTCGTAGTCGATGCCCTTGTTCACGTATTTCTTGGACAGAATTTCAGTAATATACATATGCCGATGAATCAATTCATTTCGGATATTGATATCCCGATTGTCTTTATAAATCCTAAAGAGTTTCTTGCTGTCCATCTCTTTGTAGTTTTCTGTACTACTCGTTCCAGATTCGATTCTCGAAGTCATACTATTCATATGATATCAGCCCCCGACATGTACGTTTGTCTATCGGCCATTACCGGCAATAGTCTATCTCTCTGTTCTATCGCCCCGCACCCTTCTTAAACAGCAAGCTTTTTCATTAGACGAATGGTTGTGCCTTCACCTACCAGTGAATCCACAGAAACCTCATCCATCAATGATTTCATAATAAATATACCTAAACCATTGCCTTGTGGGTTGCTGAGATCTGGCGCTTCATAATTGTCCAGCTCAAAGCCATTGCCACAATCTTTTACTTCAATGACAAAGGTACCGTCTTCCACTTGGAAACATATATCAAATGTCTCCTTGCAGAAACTGTGTAACACAGCGTTGTTACATGCTTCTCCTACTGCAACCTTAATGTCTTCAATTGCTTCAATATCAAACCCCATATTGTTCGCAACGACCGATGCAGTTAATCTGGCTATACTCACATACTCAGATTTTGTTGGTAGTGAGAGAGAAATGCAATCCTTCATTGAAATCGTCCACCCTTTACTTTCAAAATCAATGGTCCGCTACCCTTGTATTAGGACTCCATGATAAATATCTTATCTAGGCCCGTAATACTCAGCAACTTCACAATGTTCGATTGTGCATTCTGAATCATGATTTCATTCTCGTTCTTTTTAACACGTTTCAGAACCCCGATCAATACACCAAGACCCGTCGAATCGATATACGATAAACTCTGACAGTTAATTTTCAAATCAACTTCATGCTTATCAAGAAGTTGGTTCAGCTCTTCTTTCAGTCTGCCAGACGTTTGGATATCCACATCCCCAACCAATTCAACGCTCCAGGTATGCGCGGATTCAACAAATTCTGTATTCATCTTTAGTGACATGTGCTGTCCCCCTTTGGTTAATATTCTTTATGAATTCAGAAGTCCGATCAAATACCCTATCCTCATACATACCAAACAGGGCATCGTACTAAACAGGATTTCGTAATTTCTGTACGTTTCATTATACCTGAATTTTTCCAAAGGCTCAAAGGTCTAAGCCATTCTTCCCCATTATTTTCGAATATTAAGATAATTTAATCGATTTACCAAAGGTATTTATGGGTTTTTAACATAAATTATGTATATTAGCGTCAACAGAGGGGGAATACATATGAAACTCAAAAACATATTTCATTGGAAAGTCATTTTTACACTCACCATGGTTTTAGTGGTCTTAAGCCTGGCCGGTTTTATCTATGGCCAACAAATGAAGTTACCATCGGAAGACTGGTCTCTAGGCATCCCCATTGACCAATATGAACTCAATACGGACTTCGACAGCCTAATTGGTCAAAACACCAAGGCTTTTGGGCTTCCGTCTGGGGAACTTGTTAATACATTTATCTTGGGACAAGATGCGGTTATCCGTAAGTTCAACGAAGACTTTACCTTAATGGGTGAGCTCACCGTGCCCCTGTCTGGAGTGGCAACCCAGATGAATGGGAAACATTCAGAGTCCACTCTGGAACTCACTGCCTTTGTACCGGAAAGTCAGACCCTGCACTTCATAACCTTGGACACTGCTACCATGGAGCTCATAAAAGAAGAAAACACTCCCGTTGAGGCCAAGAGCGTAAAACTGGCTGAAGACCAAGCGGTTGTTGTTTATGAGGACCGGATAGAGCGCATTATAGACGGCCAAACTCAGGTCTTTGACATTTCCGCCACAGGCCGGATTGAACTGGCCAATGTCCTACAAACGGGGAGTGAAATCCTTGTTGCCACGGTTCAATTTGAACAGGCCAAGTACAAGATCTACGCTTCCACACTAACACCAGATGGCGAAGTCCACACGGTTCACCTGGCCGATATCCCATCACGATCCACCATTGTTCCCATCAATATAGAAATGTCCAGCATTGGCGACGAACAAACCCTAGTGACTACCAGTAAAGACAACCGATTTGGTGTGAACTATGTCACCTACGCTACCCGCCAATCAGACGGAACCTATAAAGTGTCAGACTATGAAATATCCACTTACTTGGCGGTCCCCTACTTTGTTCAGAATGGTGACCAGGTCCAGTATCTTATGAATTTCTGGAATGCCAACCTGGGACGATCAGAGCTATCTAGAGGGTTTACGAGTTATCAGAATCTCTACCTGATTGATCCTCTAGTGGGCCAGCCCAAACAGCTGACCATCTCCCAGACACCATCGATCAAGCCCAGCTATTTCAACAATGGAGACTATGCCTACCTGGTCTACAATGAGCATAGGGAGGGGAAAAACACCGTGTATGTTTCCTCTAACAACCCCGCCCTCATTGACCGGTCGGTGTCCATAACACCTGGGGTTGCAGCAGACGTTTTTTCTAGGACCCTAAGCGTCTACCCAGCCGTCTTGATGAGTGGCTTGGTGACATCCATGATCTCCATATTCTTTATTGCAGCCTTTGTCCTCCCTGTCATGATGTTCGCCATGAGATGGGCTGAGAACAACAAGCGATTTATTGCCATCATGAGCATTGTCCTCTACCTGGGTTCACAGATTTTCTGGTACCACACCGTGGTCTTTAAGGGATTGGCCGAAAACGCAACCTTCCCTGCTTTTATTGGAAACACGACCACTGGCTGGATCTATTACGGCCTTCTGACAGCCCTCACCTTCTATTGCTTCTGGGACCGATACCAGAGACAGTCGAAAAAGAATGAGTACTTCCTCAAGAGTATAGGTGCCTTTGTTGTTATGCACCTGCTGGCAACCATTTTCTTCTTCTTGCCCTACTCCATGATCTAACACAAAAAACCACTTGCCATAAGGCAGGTGGTTTTCTTTTTAGGTTATTTTCAGTTTAATCCAGCATGGTAGCATGGTCCCTTATGAGGAATTCTGACCACAAGCACATAGACAGTCATACGTATTGCCCCTCACGGCCTTTTAGGCAAAAAAAGAGGAATCCAAAACAATGTCTGGATTCCGTTTCGAACTTCAGAATCGAATATATTAAAGGGGGCTATATTGCTATAATCCCCATTTTTCTAGGGTTTAAACATGGAAAATATTACTCTTCTGTGACAAGCATTTCTTCTGATTGCTCAACCGCTTGATCCTGCTCACTTGTCGGATTTTCTTCTCCATCTTCATCATCAAGATCTTTTTCTGCAATCTTGGCCATGGCCACCAGGACATCATCATCCTTGGTCTTCATGAGGGTAACACCTGAAGTTGAACGACCCATGGTTGAAATATCGTCTACCATTAGTCGGATCAGAACACCGTAGGAGTTAATCAACATGATTTCATCACCTGGCTCAACAATGCGGGCACCAATCAAGTTGCCTGTCTTGCTGGAGATATTGTAAGTCTTAATGCCCTTACCACCACGGGTTTGTGTCCGGTACTCATCTAGGTTGGTCTGCTTACCATAGCCATTTTCGCTGACTACAAGAAGCTTGGCACCTTCAACTACACGAACCATGGACACAACGCTGTCCCCATGCTCCAGTAGGATACCACGAACACCAGTGGCAAGTCGTCCCATTTCCCGTACGTCGGTTTCCTGGAAGCGAATAGCCTTACCCATTTCCGTAATGATCATCAATTCGTCAGCCCCATCGGATACGCGAACTGAAATCAGTTCATCCCCTTCGTTCAGGTTGATGGCAATCAGACCCGTTTTACGGTTGGTGTCATACTTCTGAAGGGCTGTCTTCTTGATCGTACCATTCTTCGTCGTAAAGACCAGGTTACCTGCCGAGAAGTCCTTGATCGGAATCATGGACGTAACAGACTCGTCTTGGTCCAGCTGAACAAGGTTGACCACATTGGTTCCCTTGGCCGTACGACCAGCCTCTGGGATCTCATAGGCCTTCATCCGGTAGACCTTGCCGAAGTTGGTGAAGATCAGCAAGTAATCATGGGTTGAGGTCGTGTAGATTTGCTCAACAAAGTCTTCTTCACGGGTGGTCATACCCTGCTTACCCCGGCCACCTCGGCGCTGGGCTGAGTACTCACTCACAGAAACACGTTTGATATAGCCGTTGTGAGTCAACGTAACCACAACTTCTTCTTCATCAATCATGTCCTCGATATTGATTTCATCCATGGAGAAGGAAATCTTCGTACGACGGTCGTCGCCATACTTTTCCTTAATCCGGATCAGGTCTTCCTTGATCACTTCTAGGAGCAGCTTTTCGTCTGCCAGAATGGCCTGTAGCTCTTCAATAACAGCAGTGACCTGCTTGTACTCTTCTTCAATTTTGTCTCGTTCTAGGCCAGTTAGACGCTGGAGACGCATATCTAGGATGGCCTGAGCCTGAACATCGGAGAAACCGAAGCGCTCCATGAGGCGTTCCTTGGCCACAGCACCATTGGAAGAAGCACGAATGATCTTAATAACTTCGTCAATGTTGTCAATGGCAATACGGAAGCCTTCCAAAATGTGCTGGCGACGTAGGGCCTTGTCCAGGTCGAACTGGACCCGGCGGGTTTCCACTTCTTTTTGGTGGTTGATATAGTGGGTCAGAATCTGGTGTAGGTTCAAGACCTTTGGCTGATTGTCCACCAGGGCAATCATGATAATGGAGAAGGTCACCTGCATTTGCGAATGCTTGTAAAGCTTGTTGAGGACCACGTTAGGATTGGCGTCCTTGCGGAGTTCAATCACAACCCGGATTCCCTTACGGTCTGACTCGTCCCGAAGGTCGGTAATGCCGTCAATTTTTTTGTTGCGAACCAGGTCAGCAATACCCTCAATCATTTTCGATTTATTCACCTGGTAAGGGACCTCATTGATAATGATGGCCATTTTACCAGGGCGGATTTCTTCAATTTCTGTTTTTGAGCGAACCAGAACCCGGCCACGGCCTGTTCTATAGGCTTGCTTGATCATTTCCATACCCATGATTTCCGCACCTGTTGGGAAGTCAGGGCCATGGATGATTTCAATCAAGTCTTCAACGTCCGTTTCTGGGTCATCGATCATTTTAATGGTACCGTCAATAACCTCATTAAGGTTATGTGGCGGTATAGACGTGGCAAGGCCAACGGCAATACCATTGGACCCGTTCACTAAAAGGTTGGGGAATCGGGATGGCAGAACCGTAGGTTCTTTTTCCGTCTCGTCAAAGTTGACGGTGAAATCAACCGTGTTCTTGTCAATGTCCTTGAGGAGTTCATTGGTCAGCTTGGTCATACGGGCTTCCGTATAACGCATGGCTGCTGCGCCGTCGCCATCTATGGAACCAAAGTTCCCGTGGCCATCCACAAGCATATAGCGGATGGAGAAGTCCTGTGCCATACGTACCATGGCGTTGTAAACGGAAGAGTCACCGTGGGGGTGATACTTACCCAGTACTTCACCGACAATACGGGCAGACTTTCTGTGCTGCTTTTCAGACGTGAAGCCCAGACCGTGCATAGCGTATAGGATCCGTCTATGTACTGGCTTGAGACCATCTCTGACATCTGGAAGCGCCCGGCTCACGATTACACTCATGGCGTAATCAATATATGATTTTTTCATTTCATCCCGAATATCAATATTCAAGATTTTATCGTTTGTCTGTGTCATCTAGTCGCACCTCTATATGTCAAGATTGGTCACGTCTTTGGCAAATCGTTCGATAAACTCACGACGTGGCTCGACTTTTTCACCCATTAGGGTGGTGAAGATTAGGTCCGCTTCCACCGCATCTTCAATATTTACTTTGATCATTGTACGGTGTTCAGGGTCCATAGTAGTGTCCCACAGCTGCTCAGGATTCATCTCCCCAAGACCCTTGTATCGCTGGATCTGTGGTACTGGAGAACGGCCAATCTGCTCCATGAGTGCATTGAGCTCAGCATCTGAATAGGTATAGTATTCCTTGTTCTTCTGCTTGACCTTATAGAGCGGTGGCTGGGCAATGTATATGTGTCCATGCTCAATGAGGGGACGCATATGACGGAAGAAGAAGGTCAATAGTAGGGTACGAATGTGGGCGCCATCGACATCGGCATCGGTCATGATAACGATCTTGTGGTAGCGCAGGTTGTCCAGGTCAAAATCCTCGCCAATACCGCATCCAAAGGCAGTGATCATGGCTCTGATTTCACCGGAGTTGAGCATTTTACCCATGTTGGCCTTTTCAACGTTGAGGATCTTACCCCGCAGAGGCAAAATGGCCTGGGTGTTTCGGTCTCGACCCTGCTTGGCTGAACCGCCAGCCGAGTCCCCTTCGACAATGTAAACTTCACAGTTCTCTGGGTTTCTGTCAGAGCAGTCTGCAAGTTTTCCTGGAAGGGCCATGCCGTCTAGAACACCCTTACGTCGGGTCAGTTCTCGGGCCTTTCTAGCCGCTTCACGGGCCTTAGCAGCCCGCTGGCACTTGTCTAGAATGATCTTGGCCTGGGAAGGATTTTCCTCAAGGAAAGTAGCAATGAGGTCTGCAGTTACAGACTCAACGATCCCCCGCATTTCGCTGTTGCCCAGCTTGGTCTTGGTCTGACCTTCAAACTGAGGTTCTGTCAGCTTAACGGAAATGATGGCCGTTAGGCCTTCACGGATGTCGTCACCAGTTAGGTTGCTGTCCTTTTCCTTGAGTATGCCTTTTTTACGGGCATAGTCGTTCACAACCCGCGTCAGGGCACTTCTAAAACCAGAAAGGTGGGTACCCCCCTCGTGGGTGTTGATGTTATTGGCAAAAGTAAAGACGTTGTCAGAATAGCCATCGGTATACTGCATGGCGATTTCAACGGTATTTACTTCAGATTCTGTTTCACAATAGATAACATCTTGGTGGATGGATGTCCGGTTTTTGTTTAGGAAAGTAACAAATTCCTGGATTCCGCCCTCGTAGTGGAAGATGTTCTCTTGTTCTTGTTCTGGACGTTCGTCTCTTAGGGTAATGCGAACACCCTTGTTCAGGAAGGCCAACTCGCGGAGTCGGTGTTCCAGAGTGGCATAATCATAGACCAGCTCGTCAAAAATATCTGGGTCTGGTTTAAAGGTCGTTCTTGACCCTGTCTTTTCAGCGTCTCCAACCACCTTTAGGGGGGTTACAGTCTTGCCCCGTTCAAACTCGATCAGGTGCTTTTTACCTGCTCTGTTGACTTCAACTACTAGGTACTCAGAGAGGGCATTTACGACCGATGCGCCTACGCCGTGTAGACCACCGGAAACCTTGTAACCGCCGCCGCCGAACTTACCCCCAGCGTGGAGAACCGTATGAATAACTTCCACTGCCGGAATCCCCATTTTGGAATGGGTGTCCGTTGGCATACCTCGACCGTCATCTTGAACACTGATGATGTCGCCATCACCAATAATAACTTCGATATTTGTACAGTGTCCTGCCAAAGCCTCATCGATACTGTTGTCAACAATCTCGTATACAAGGTGGTGCAAGCCACGTAAGCTGGTTGAACCGATATACATGCCTGGTCGTTTACGTACAGCTTCTAGACCTTCTAGAACCTGTATCTGTTCGGCATTATATTCGTTCTGAATTTGATCCGTCACGCGTTACCTCCTGACCGTCCGAATGAATGACCCTTCCCTCATGGATACGAAAGACCTTCGCACGGTTGATATAGTTTGGTTCAATGGTATCTAAATCCGTAATGGTGATGATGGTCTGAACATTTTTAATGCTTTGTATTAAGTCGTTTTGCCGATTGCTATCCAGCTCAGACATGACGTCATCCAATAAAAGAACCGGGTACTCCCCGATTTCCTCATGGATGATTTCGATTTCAGACAATCGTAAAGACAGCGCAGCTGTGCGCTGTTGTCCTTGGGATCCATATGATCGAATATCCACTCCATTAACAAAAAGGCCCAGATCATCTCGATGTGGCCCAGATGCGGTAAAACCCCGTTGGATATCCTGTTCCGTTCGTGCCCGTAGACGTGTTTCAAACGCCATGTATATTGTATCATAATCGGCGGGAAATTGGACGTTTATATTGGGTTGATAAGTCAATGTAAACGTTTCTTTTTCAGCGGTTATACCACTGTGGATCCGTCCGCTGATCACAGCCAATCTTTCAATGAATTTTTGACGCAAAATCACGAGATCTGTGCCTGCCTTTAGGAGTTGGTCATCCCAGATGGGTAGCATGGACCGCATCTCCTTTTTATAGGGGATTTGCTTGAGCAACTCATTGCGCTGACGGAGGATTTTTACATACTCAATTAAAGCCCCCTTGTACTTGGGGCTGATATGAGACAATTCCCTGTCGATAAACTTTCGCCGTTCTGCTGGCCCTTCTTTGATCAGGCGAAGGTCCTCGGGAGAAAACACCACAACGTTGACGGTGCCCAGGAGGTCCATCCGTCGCTGGAGGGTTCCCCCATTGACCTTGATCTCCTTGTCCCCCTTTTCATTGACCCGAAAATCAATGGTCACAGGCCCATACTGCTTTTGGGCCTCGATGCGCACTTGACCTTGTTTTTGGCCCATCCGCACCAATTCCTTGTCCTTGGATGTCCGAAAGGAGTTACCAAATCCCGCGATGTAAATACTCTCTAGGAGATTGGTCTTCCCCTGGGCGTTGTTGCCAACGAAAATATTCAGTTGGGGGTCCAGCTCAACGTCCAGCTGGTCATAGTTCCGGTATTGATGCAATCGGATTTTGTCGATGTACATGGCCGCCTCTACGCTTCTTCACTCACCACTTTGATTGGGATCATTTCTGTGATATTTCCCTCTTCGTCAGGGATAAAGACTTCCACCTGGTCGCCCTCTCTGATTTTTTTGCCTCTCATGGTGCATATTTCGCCGTTTACCTGCACTAAGCCCTCTTGGATGAATAGTTTAGCCACCCCACCTGAATCGACGATCTGAGCGATTTTTAGGAGCTGGTCTAGCTTGATAAACTCTCCCTTGATTTCAATGTTCATACTGTTGCCTCCTCTATGTACAGATTGAGTCCCCGGAAAACTCCGAGGACTCAGTAAATGTCTTATGATACGTTTGCAATTCGTACAGGTGTAACAATGTAAATATAGTTGTCTTGGTCAGCTGGTGAAATGACACATGGGCTAACTGAACTGGTTAGCTTCACTTCCACTTCCTCAGCGTCGATTACTTTGAGGGCGTCAGTCAGGTACTTCGGATTAAACCCAATTTCTAGATTTTCACCGCTGAGCTTGATGGCCACCTCTTCAATGACACTTCCCATTTCCGTGTTGGATGTAATGGACATGACATGGTCCCTGATGGTGAGCTTAATGGAGTTGTTCTTTCCTTCTCTGGCCATCAGACTTGCCCGTTCAATACCTGCCAGTAGTTCATTGGTGGATACCCGAAGGACCGACTTGAACTCTTTAGGCTGGATCATTTCATATTGTATGTACTCACCTTCAAGAATTCGTGAAACAACCCGGATGTCTTCAATGGTGAATAGGATATGTTTTTCCGTAAAGGCCACGTCGATGGTCTCGTCTCCATCATAGCTGCCTAGTATTCGGTTGATTTCTGCCAGGGTTTTTCCTGGAATGACCGCTTGGTTGACGCTGGTGGATTCTAAGGTTGCCTTTCGAATGGCTAAACGATAGCCATCAATGGAAACCATGGTTAAACCACTTTCTTCAACTTTGACCAGTGACCCCGTCAAGATAGGCTTGGAGTCATTTTGGCTAATGGCGAAAATGGTCTGCTTGATCATGTTTTTGAGTAGGTCTTGTGGGATTGCATAAGTATTCATCGCTTCCACTTCAGGGAGTTCTGGAAACTCAGCTGCAGGTTGACCCAGAACGCTAAAGTCTGAACGCTCACACAAAACACGAACATTCATGTTCTCATCCACTTCGATTGTTATGTTGGCGTTTGGTAATTTTCGAATGATCTCCCCAAAGAGTTTAGAGGACACAACAATGCTACCTTCCGTTTGGATCTCAGCAGGAATGGTTGTTTCAATTCCAATACTTAAATCATTACCGGTTAATCTCAGTTGCCCATCAGTGGCTTCTAAAAGAATTCCTTTCAAAATAGGAAGTGTTGTTTTTGATGAAACAGCTTTTTGAACAATGTTGATGGCACTGGACAAATCATGCTGGCTGCAGTTCAGTTTCATGTGGAAAACCTCCTGTCATCACGCAGGTGATGGATGTTATTTAGATAGTAATATTAATACAGTCATAGTAATAGGGCCTGTGAATTTGTGTAAAAGCAGGTCAAGGCAAGTAAGGGCAGTGGAAGCGGGTGTGAATCATTTGTGGATGACTGGGTGATTGATGGCCCCTTTATCCACAAGGTGATGACCCCATGATTCCAGTAAACTTACCCACAGTTTTCATTATGTTATTCACAGGAAAATGTGGATTACTCCCCTTGGATCTCTTTTCTTAGCTTGCTAATGGTTTCAGAAAGGTCATGGTTGGCCCTTTGGTCTTTACTGATTTTTTCGTAGGCATGGATGACCGTTGTATGGTCTCGTCCGCCAAATTCCTCTCCAATCTTAGGGAGGGACAGGTCGGTCATTTCCCTACTTAGGTACATGGCGATCTGCCGCGGGAAGGAAATGGACCGGGTTCTCCGCTTGGAGTCAAGGTCTTCTACTTTTAGGGAATAGTACTGGGACACAACGTCTTTAATGAGGCCGATGGTAATTTGCTTGGGCTTAGAAGACGCAATAATGTCCTTGAGGGCTTCTTGGGACAGATCAACAGTGATTTCTTTATTCGTTAAAGAGGAATAAGCGATCACACGGGTCAAGGCCCCTTCAAGTTCTCGAATGTTGGACTTGATTTTTTTAGCAATGAATTCATAAACTTCATTTGGAATATCGATATTGTCCAGCTCAGCCTTTTTGCGGAGGATGGCAATTCGAGTTTCGAAGTCAGGAGCCTGGATATCCGTAATCAGTCCCCATTCAAATCTGGACCGTAGACGGTCTTCCAGGGTTGGAATTTCTTTAGGTGGTCTATCAGAAGACACGATAATCTGCTTATTGGCTTCATAAAGGGCATTGAATGTATGGAAGAATTCTTCCTGGGTTCTTTCCTTACCAGCGATAAACTGAATATCATCGACTAGAAGCACGTCCACATTCCGGTAGCGGTTGCGGAACTCTTCGTTTTTATCATCTTTAATGGAGTTGATCAGTTCGTTGGTGAATTTTTCACTGGAAACATAAACGACCTTGGCCATATTGTTCTGGTCCAGGATGTAGTGACCAATGGCATGCATCAGGTGGGTCTTACCTAGACCTACCCCTCCATATATAAATAGAGGGTTATAGGCACGGGCAGGCGACTCAGCTACGGCCAAGGACGCTGCATGGGCAAAACGGTTGCTGTTGCCAATAACGAACTCGTCAAAGACATACTTGGGATTCAGGTTTGGAGCTTCAAGTGGTTCTAGCTTGGTCTTGGCTCTGGTTTCCGTTTCAGCATATTGGCTGATTTCCTCTGGAATTATGAACTCAAGTGTATAATCCTGACCGCTAACCTGCTGGACTGCATTGGCAATCAAAGATACATATCTATTCTCTAGAATTTCCTTATTAAACTGGTTTGGTACAGCCAGAATAAATTTCTTTCCTTTAATAGACACAGGCTCTATTGTTTTTAACCAAGTGTTATAACTCACCTCAGTTAGTTCAGAGCGCATCAGTTGTAATGTTTTGTCCCAAATCTCTTGGACATTGAAATTCATGTAGCTACCCCCTACATCTATGGTTATTTTTAAAATCAATCCACAACATATACACAGATTTTGTGAATAACTTTTAAGCATGGTACAATAAGCACGGCTTTTTAGTTATACACAGACGAAGAAAATTGATGTGGATGATCGATCTTCTCATTTCATTAGGTCACATCATTCACAAAATGAAGTTCACAAGTTGTCCACTTATCCTTTGAGTGTTTTCAGTGAATAACAGGCAAAATTCTGGATACTTATTGACATATGCACAGACTTATCCACAAAATGTGGTGGTTTTACAAAAAGTGAGTCATTAATTCACATATCAACAAGCGATAAATATCCTATCAGAATTTTGTCGGCAATTCAATTATAAACTATGATTTATCCACAGGGAAGGTTTTTGTGGATAACTTTTGATGTGGATCTTATTCACATGAGGATAAAATTAATGTGTTGTAATTAATGAAGGAATGCAATATAATAGTGAAGGTTTGTATCAGCAGTAATGTTCTTGACACCGCAAGGGGTGTAGGATATAATGACTGAGCGATACTTTTGATTGATATGACTAACATCATTCAAATAAATGAATTTTGTAACAAGGAGGTGTTTGGTTTGAAGCGAACGTACCAGCCTAAGAAGCGCCAGCGTAAAGTTGAGCACGGCTTCCGTAAGCGAATGAAAACAAAATCCGGCCGTAATGTTCTGAAAAGAAGACGTCTAAGAGGACGTAAGAAATTGGCTGCATAAGACCGCTGTTAGTGGTCTTTTTTTGCAATTGGAATTAAGATTGTCTGTTGGAGGGATCAATGCCACTGGAAAGCCTACGAACCACTCAGGAATTCCACCGTGTATACAAACGTGGCAAGTCCGTTGTTAACCGTCATATTGTTGTGTATTACTTACCGAACAATTTGGGTAAAAACCGAGTGGGGATTTCGGTAAGTAAGAAGGTTGGGAACGCTGTGACACGCAATCGAGTAAAACGGTTAATTCGTGAAGTTTACAGATTAAACGGGGATGGGATCCGACAAGGATACGATATCGTATTTGTCGCAAGGGTAAGGACAAACAGCGCTACTTTTCGTGATATTAAGCGTGCGATGACTGCACTTTTTAAGAAGATTGGGTAGACATGCGGTATTTCTTTATTTTTTTGATTCGTTTGTACCAAAAATTCATATCCCCCTTACTTGGTCCACGCTGCAGGTTCTATCCGTCATGCTCCCAGTATTCACTGGAAGCGTTTCAGAAATACGGAGCCTTTAAGGGTGGCTACTTATCATTGAGACGAATTTTGAGATGTCATCCATTTCATCCTGGTGGATATGACCCACTGGAGTAGAGGATACAGAATAGGAGGAAAGTTCGTTGGATTTTATCTATCAGTTACTCGGATCTTTACTAGGCATCGTATACAATTTTGTGAATGTATACTGGCTAGCTATCGTGATTATGACAATTATTGTGAAGGTTGCATTGGTGCCGCTTTCTTTTAAGCAAATTCAGTCTTCCAAAGCAATGAATGATATTCAACCAAAATTGAAGCAACTTCAAGAAAAGTACAAAAATGATAAAGAAACATTGAATGTTAAGATGATGGAACTATATAAGGAACACAAAATCAACCCACTGGCTGGATGTCTGCCATTGTTGATTCAGTTTCCAATTCTAATTGGTCTACTGGGTGTGTTCCGTGAGCCAGCAAAATGGGTATTCGGCAGCGATGTAGCATTGGCAAATGAAGCACTAAGCCAAGGATTCTTCTGGGTTCAAAACTTGGCAGAGGTAGACTCTCTTGCGAACATTTTCGGAAGTACAGCACCTGAGTTTCTAGCTGGCCTACCTGGTATTTTGCCAATCCTAGCAGCATTGACAACTTACATTTCCATGGCTTCCATGAATGGTAAGCAAGCTCAGGCAAATCAGCAGATGAAGACAATGCAAATGGTCATGCCTTTGATGATCCTATGGTTTGGTAGCACAATGTCTGCTGGTCTAATGATCTACTGGACAGTAAGTAACGTATTCCAAATGGCTCAACAGTACATCATTCCGATGATGACTAAGGAGGCGACCGAATAATGGACTTATTCGAAAACAGGATTGTTGAGAAATCCGGTCGTACGGTTGAGGAAGCAGTCGAACTGGCTTTGATTGCATTGGAAGCTAACCGAGATCAGGTAGAAATTGAAGTACTCGAAGAATCGTCAAAAGGATTCCTTGGGATTTTCGGCGGTAAGGAAGCAACGGTCCGAGTTACATACTTGAAGGGCGTTGAGGAAATTGCCACTGAGTTTTTAACAACAGTTCTCGATGAAATGGGGATTGATGCTTCATTGAATACGGCCTTGAACGACCATGAGTTGTCTGTGGAAATGGCAGGCGAGCATATGGCTTTGTTGATTGGACGTAGAGGGCAAACATTGGATTCTTTGCAATACTTGCTCAGTCTTGTGGTGAACAAGAACAGTGATGATTATTACCGCGTTATTCTAGATACTGAAGGCTATCGTGCAAAGCGTAAGGATACACTGGAACGTCTTGCAGATCGTCTGGCTAGAAAGGCGAAGAAGACACGTAAAGACATCATATTGGAGCCTATGAATCCGTATGAAAGACGTATCATTCATTCATCACTGCAGAATAATCCATATGTAAGCACAAGAAGTGAGGGAGAAGAGCCTTATCGTAAGGTGATCATTTTCCTGAATAGAAGAAAATAATGATAAAACCCAGTGTAAACAGCTGGGTTTTTATTCGTATAAATTGAAAAGGAGGTGCCCCATGGTAAAGGACACAATTGTGGCTATAGCCACCGCTCCGGGAGAAGGAGCCATAGGAATCGTACGTATGAGTGGCAATCAAGCCCTATCGATATTAGACCTGGTATTCCAAGCCAAGTCTAAAAAGTCAGCTCTTGAAATGAAAAACCGGATGCTCTATTACGGACATATCACAGATGAGACCCATGTGATTGATGAAGTACTGGTAACGAAGATGCTGGCGCCAAACACATACACCTGTGAGGATGTTGTGGAGATCAACTGCCATGGTGGTATTGTACCTTTGCAAGAAACGGTGAAATTGTTGCTCCGCAGGGGGGCTAGAATGGCTGAACCCGGAGAGTTTACCAAACGCGCTTTCTTAAATGGTCGACTAGACTTGGCTCAGGCAGAGTCTGTAATGGATCTGATTAGCGCGAAGACACCAAGAGGGTTCACAGTGGCCTACCAGCAGCTAGAGGGGGCCCTATCCAAACGGGTGGGACAACTGAGGAATGAGCTCCTGAACGTTATGGCCCAGCTTGAAGTGAGTATTGATTATCCAGATGTGGATGAAGAGGAAATCACCTTTGCTGAGATTCGCAAGCGATTTGAGTCTGTCCAAACAGGGGTAGAAGACTTGCTTGCGTCTTCAGAAACGGGACGCATTATCAGAGACGGCCTGTCCACTGTTATTGTCGGAAAACCCAATGTGGGCAAGTCTTCCCTTATGAATGCCCTCTTGCGCGAAAGTCGTGCGATCGTAACAGATATTCCTGGAACGACCAGAGATGTGCTTGAAGAGTTTATCAATGTTAAAGGGGTACCTTTAAGGATCATTGACACTGCAGGCATTCGACAAACAGAGGATGTAGTTGAAAAAATCGGTGTGGAGCGGTCCAAGGAGTTCTTTAATAAGGCAGACTTAATTGTCTTTGTTATCAATGCAGCCGAGCCACTTACAGAGGAAGACGAGTCCATTATAGAACTACTGGAAGGACGAAAGGCACTCATTGTCGTCAACAAGGTTGACCTTCCACGGGTGGTGGACCAAGACCAGTTGGAAGAGAGACTCCCCAACCAAACCTTTGTCTACACGTCAATGATGGACGATAATGGGATCGAGGACGTGGAGAACACCATTGCTGAGTTTGTTTTTGGTGGCCATGTCATTCGTAAAGAAAATGCGTATGTGTCGAATATTCGTCATATCAATGCTTTAGAACGGACGCAGACAGCATTGAACGCCGCCATAAACGCAGTGGATGGTATGATGCCTTATGATTTTATAGAAGTGGATACAAAGGATGCGTATGCATTCTTGGGAGAAATATCTGGTGATACCGTGGAGGACGACCTGGTCACCCGCATTTTCAGTAATTTCTGCCTAGGCAAGTAAATGAAGGAGAGACCTATGGAAAAATTCCATGCTGGTGACTACGATATTATAGTAATAGGTGCCGGCCATGCCGGTTGTGAAGCTGGTTTAGCTGCTGCACGAATGGGACAAAAGACGCTTATGCTGTCCATTAACTTGGACTCCATTGCAATGATGCCATGCAATCCGTCCATTGGTGGAACTGGTAAGGGCCACTTAGTGCGCGAGATCGATGCCTTGGGTGGTGAAATGGGCCTGAATATCGACAAGTCCTTTATCCAAAGTAAGATGTTGAACCTGCGAAAGGGGCCAGCAGTGCATTCACTGCGAGCTCAGGCCGACAAGGTCAAGTATCATCAGGAAATGAAAAAAGTCTTGGAGAACACAGAAAATCTCTATATCAAACAGGGCGAAGTGACCCAGTTGACCATGGAAGATGGCACAGTCAAAGGTGTTGTTACTGCTACCGGTTCTTGTTATACGGCAAAGGCTGTTATCCTATGTACAGGAACTTACTTGGGAGGAAAGGTCTTCATTGGGAGTGCTGTCTTTCAGTCAGGACCAAATGGTCTAGCACCTTCCTTGGAACTCACCCAAGACCTTCAGGAACATGCTGTTGATATGAGACGTTTTAAGACAGGCACCCCGGCACGTGTGAACAAACGGTCACTAAACTATGATAAGTTAGAGGTGCAGTGGGGCGATCCGGAAATTGAAATGTTCTCCTTTATGAATGATGTGGAGGAGTTTGAGGAGCAACCCTGTTGGTTGACCTATACCAATGACACAACCCACCAGGTTATCCTAGACAATATCCATCGATCTGCTATGTATGGGGGTCAAATTGAGGGGACCGGCCCTCGGTACTGTCCATCCATTGAGGACAAAATCGCCCGATTTGCAGATAAGCCACGACACCAATTATTCATTGAACCAGAAGGTTTGGATACCAATGAAATGTATGTTCAGGGCATGTCGACAAGTTTACCTGAAGACGTCCAGGTTGCCTTTATGAGAACAATTCCAGGTATGGAGGATGTTGAAATCATGCGGCCGGCCTATGCCATTGAGTATGACTGTGTGGATCCCACTCAGTTGAAATTGTCCTTGGAGTTTAAACATGTTGATAACCTGTTTTCAGCAGGGCAATTCAATGGCTCATCTGGATATGAAGAAGCTGCTGCCCAGGGCCTTATGGCTGGAATCAACGCAGTTCTGAAAATTGAGGGTAAGGACCCACTTGTTTTGGATAGGTCTGAGGCTTACATTGGCGTTTTAATTGACGACCTAGTGACCAAGGGTACCAACGAACCTTACCGAATGCTAACTTCTCGAGCGGAGTACCGTCTTTTGCTTAGACAGGATAATGCGGATATTCGGTTGACTGAAATCTCAAATCGAATTGGTTTGGCCGGAGATGACCGATTAAAGCGATTGAGTGATAAAAAGAAGTGTATTGAGGAAGAAATGGAGCGTTTACATGCCGTAAGGTTGAAAGCGGATCATGTAAATCCCTTGCTGGTTGACTTGGGGAGTTCTGAAGTGTCTGGTAGCATTACGCTTGCTGACCTCATGAGACGACCAGAGCTTGATTACACCAAGTTAGCACCTGTCGATCCTGACAGACCTGAGCTACGATCTGATGTTTGGAAGCAGTGCGAAATTCAGTTGAAGTATGCGGGTTATATAAAGAAGCAGTTGGCTCAAGTGGAGAAGTTTAAAGCCCTAGAGACAATGGCCTTGGGCCAAGACATTGACTTCAATGGGATTGACGGTTTACGTCTAGAAGCTAGACAAAAACTTTCGGAGATCAAGCCCAAGTCCATAGGACAGGCCTCACGTATTTCTGGGGTTTCTCCTGCAGATATCTCTGTATTGATGGTCTTCTTAGAGCAGGAAAGAAGGAAAAATGCCAATGGATAATTTATTGAAAGATGGCTTAACTGAACTTCATATAGACCATGATCCTAGCCTCCTATCGGACTATGCGATCTATAAAGACCTCTTGGTTGATTGGAATCAAAGGATGAACCTAACTGGGATTACAGAAACCAAGGATGTATACATCAAGCACTTCCTAGATTCACTGTCTGCATTTACAGTAGACGTTTTCTCTGAGGGGTGCAAGGTGATAGATGTGGGGACAGGAGCGGGTTTTCCTGGACTTCCTATGGCGATACTCAATCGCAGTATTCAAATGACCCTTTTAGATTCCTTAAACAAACGCGTTCATTTTTTGGAGGCTGTTGCCCAGTCAATTGGACTCAACAATGTAGAATGTATTCACGGCCGAGCTGAGGATTTTGGTCAAAATGAGCAGTTCCGGGAGTTATACGATGTAGCTGTGTCACGTGCTGTGGCCCACCTGTCCGTTTTGTCAGAGTATGTCTTGCCTTTCGTTAAGGTAGGAGGTGTATTCCTTGCCTTGAAGGGGCCTAACGTGACGACTGAGCTAGAGGAAGCAGGAAAAGCCTTGGCTCTTTTGGGAGGTGTAGTGAAGGAAGTAAAAATGGTTCAACTTCCCTTCACTGATATACAACATTCCATAGTAGTGATTCAAAAGGTTGAAGCTACGCCAGGTAAGTACCCGAGAAAAGCGGGCAAGCCAACAAAAACACCATTGAAATAACAGGGGAGTATTCAATATGGCAGTGAAACGTAAACATGAAATTGTACAAGTTAAAATAGAGGATGTAGTACCAAATCCAAACCAGCCACGGGCAATTTTTGAGGATCATAGTTTAGAGGAGTTGTGCGCGTCTATTCGAGAATATGGCGTTTTACAGCCAATATCCGTTCGCCAGCGGGGACTCCAATTCGAGCTGGTGATGGGAGAAAGAAGGTTACGAGCTTCCAAATTGGCTGGAAAACGTACGATACCTGCTATTGTCTTAGAGTCTACAGTTGGTGATTCAGCTGTTATGGCTTTGGTAGAGAACCTTCAACGTGTTGATCTGAACTTTGTAGAGGAGGCACAAGGATACCAACGTCTAATTGACTCTCATGGTTTCACTCAAAAGGAAATTTCCTTGAAGATTGGAAAAAATCAATCGACCATTTCGAACAAGGTTCGCTTGTTGTCTTTGCCACAAACTGTGCAGGATATATTGGTGCAGCATGCCTTGACTGAACGCCATGGCCGCGCCCTTTTAAAATTGACAGACGAAAAAATGCAGATGGATGTGCTTCAACAGGTAATTGATCATGAACTGAATGTAAAGAAGACAGAGAAGCTCATTGAAACATACTTGCAGCTCAAGGAAGAAAAGCCTAAGAGAAAGTTTAGGGGTATGGCCAATGTGAAGATTTATGTGAATACGATCAAGCAAGCCTACCAGGCAATATTGGACAGTGGCCAGGAGGCCGTGTTTAATGAGAAAGATTGTGGTGACTTCGTAGAAGTTACTGTACGAATTCCTAAGGAAAAGTAAGTAGAGACCCCAAGTCATTTTGGAAGATGGCTTGGGGTTTTGTTTTGGGGGATAATGGAAATGTCATAAAAAGGAAAAAAATGTAAAACTCAATACCACTTTGTTTCCTTTCAAGCTTCAATATGATGTATAATAATATAGAGAATAAAAGCAGAGGTGAGTCGATGGGAAAAGCAATTGCAATTTTCAACCAAAAGGGTGGCGTAGGTAAAACGACCACCAACGTAAATCTTAGTGCAAGTTTGGCCAAGTTAGGCAAAAGAGTTTTGGTGATTGATAACGACCCCCAGGGAAATAGCACAAGTGGACTGGGGCTGAATAAGGATACTTTGGAGTATAGTTTATACGACGCTCTTATCGATGAGGTAGAGGTAGACAAGTGTATTGTTCCAACCGCATTCGATGATCTGCATATTATCCCTTCTGATGTCCAATTGGCAGGTGCTGAAATTGAAATGATTGAGATCAGCAATCGGGAGCAAAGACTAAAGAAGATCGTTGACCACATAAAGGATGACTATGATTACATATTTATCGATTGTCCTCCGTCCTTAGGGCTACTAACGATTAATTCCTTGGTTGCTGTTGATGGCGTGCTCATACCAATTCAATGTGAGTACTATGCCCTTGAGGGTGTTAGTCAACTCATGAATACCTACCAGTTAATTAAGAAGGCCTTGAATCCAAACCTAGAAATCGAAGGGGTGCTCCTCAGTATGTTTGATGGACGTACAAACTTATCGATTCAAGTTGTTGAAGAAGTAAAAAAGTACTTTAAGGGAAAGGTGTATTCTACGATCATTCCAAAAAATGTTCGACTGGCAGAAGCTCCAAGTTTCGGAGTACCAGTAATAGAATATGATGCGAAATCTAAAGGTGCCATAGCCTATATGGATTTGGCTGAGGAGATCGTTGAAATACAGGAGGACCACTATGAGTAAGGCAAAACGGGGACTGGGTCGAGGCCTGGGTGCGCTGATTCCTCAAGAAGAAGTCAAGTCTAATGAGGTGACAGGTTCCGTTGAGGAAATTGACTTAGATACGATCAAGCCAAATCGTGATCAACCAAGGAAAAATTTTGACCGTGAGTCTATTCAAGTTTTGGCGGACTCCATTCGTGAGTATGGGGTCATCCAACCAATTGTGCTCAAGAAGATAAAAAATGGTTTTGAACTTATAGCAGGTGAGCGCCGATGGCGTGCAGCTAAAACCGCTGGATTAAAAACGATTCCTGCAGTTATAAAGGATTTTGATGCTGAAACAACTGCAAAAGTAGCGCTAATCGAGAACTTACAACGTGAAGACCTTTCACCAATTGAAGAAGCGAGAGCATATACGGATCTCATTGATCAATATAGCTTAACACAAGAACAGGTGGCAAAGTCGGTTGGTAAAAGCAGGACCTATGTAACCAATACCCTGCGACTCCTTAAACTAGACATACAGATCCTTGAGTTAATTGATGAAATGAAAATTTCAAGCGGTCATGGACGTGCCTTACTAATGATAGAAGATCAAGATATGCGATGGAAGATCGCTGAAATGATTGTTTCCAAACAGTTGTCCGTTAGAGAAGTAGAAAAAATTGCAGCGGACGCTAAGAAAATATCTGTTCAACCTATCAGTAGAAAACCTGAAAGAGATGCAGAAATGATGATGTTTGAATCAAGATTGAAAGGCTTTTTCGGCACAAAAGTGAATATTAAAGCTGGAAAAAAGAAAGGAAAAATCGAAATCGAATATTATAATGAGGATGATTTAAACCGAATTTTGTCTTTGATCGAGTTGGATTAAGCCCTTTAGCCATGTTTCACGTGAAACATGGTTTTTTTTATGTCTAGTCATAGATGTTTCACGTGAAACATGAAAAATGGCATTTTAGGTGAAGACATATAGGCTGAGACCCCTTAAATGGCCCTCTAAGCTATTTGGACAGGAGGGTGCTAGTCTTATATGAATATCCAAAGAACGTCTGATAGGGAAAGAAAGCTCTGTAACTCAGTGGAATCAAGGCTTTGGTCTAGGTAACTAGAAAAAGTCCTATAAAGGTAGAGTTGTTCCCCCCGTGAGTAAAGTTGTATAATAGAAGTAGTCAAATTCAGCAGGTAGAAAGAGATAACTCATGCGAAAAATTCGATTTATTATAAATCCCGTAGCAGGTGATGGGTCAAGTAAGTTGTTATTATCAAAGATAAAAGAAAAAATGAGTAGTCAAAGTGCAGTAATAGACTTCAAAATATCCAGTCATAAAGGTCACATAACTGAGCTGGCTGAGGAAGCCGTCCATGAAAAATTCACAGATTTAATTGTTGCCGGTGGTGATGGGACAATTATTGAGGCAGTGAATGGTATATTAGGTGCTCCAATCCGGCTAGGAATTTTACCCTCTGGAACGGGTAACGACTACGCAAGAAGTGTAGGAATTTCTTCAGATTTTGATGAAGCAATGGAAAATATTCTTGAGACCGATATAGTTTTAAGTGACATTGGGTTGGTTAATGGAGAAGCTTTTTTGAACTCTGTGGGCGTAGGCATCGATAGTGATGTGGTTGAAACGACGCAAAAAATCAAAAACATGTTTCCGGGTAGTATGGCATATGCCTTAAGCACGGTCAAATCAATTCTTACTTATCGAGCAAAGCATGTACGAATTCACTTGGATGATGTTGTCCTTGAGAGGAAAGTCATGTTGATCGCAATCGGAAATGGAAAGTACATTGGTGGAGGAATGAAGATTACTCCCAATGCCAAGGTTGACAGTGGTGATTTCGAAATTTGTATTGTCCGAGATATTAGTAAGCCACGATTCCTGAAACTGTTTCCATCTGTTTTTAAAGGAGACCATGTAGGAATAGCAGAAGTTGAAATGTTCCAAGCGAAGTCCATACAGATTGAGTCCCTAGACAAACCACTGAGTGTGAATGCAGATGGGTCAATTGTGGGTAGTACACCAGCAAAAGTCAGCATGAATCATTACAAGATGCAAATTTTAAGAAAAACTAGCGATAATACATAAAATGTAAAATAGTGATTAATATGCAACAAACTGCGCCGCTCAGAATGCTTTATATGACGCTTTTGTTGTGAATTGGTGTCAATATATGCGCAAGCACAAAAATGCAGTACGGGCTAAAATATGGCTTTAAAACAGACCTGGTAGAAAAAGTAAAGGTAGAGAACATGATCAATCAAAAAACAATTAGAGAAGCCAGAAAACTCTATCTAGAGAGGGGATCTCTCAGGAGAAATGACATTAGAGAGATCATAACCTACTCGTGGGTGAGAAGTCGCCTTCTGGGATTAAAAGGAAACGAAAAGCCGATACCCAGTTTCTCAAAATCGATCATACCTGATCAAGTAAAAAAGAAACTCCACATTTTGAATGATCAAAATCCAGGCGTTCAGTTTGTACTTTGTGATCAAAAAGGTCGAGTTGTCTATCATGCAAACACAGCAGTGCCAACTACAAATTTTTCTGAAGATATGATCGGTACCAATGGTATTGGCCTTGCCGCTATTGATGGAAAAAATCGTCACGTTGTTGGTCATGAACATTATAATGACCACTTGGCAGACTATACGACTGTGGGCCTTGTAGCGATTGATGCCTTTAATGGCTTTCTTCTTGGATGTATCTTGTCTGTAGGATATGAAAATTTCGACTTGGCAGAGCTTGAACAATGGGTCATAAATACTTTGTCTGTTAGTCCAGATTTATCAAACACCTTAGGCAGGTGGCCTGTAAGTAACAAAGATCATCAAAGCAATGAAACAAGCCAGTCCGTTGAAAGACAGCAGACGATTCATTCAAGTCAATCTAGAGCGGTAGAGCCAGCAGAGTCCAACCCTATCCCTGTAGAAAGCCCTACACAGCCTAGGCTAGTTTACCTGGCAGATCCATTAGACCTTGTTTTGGATGCTGCTTGGAAAAGCCATGGGACGGAAATTCGCGGCTTCTTTTATGTGGATTTTAAAAGGGTTTCCTATAATCAGTTTTTTATTCAATGGTTTGAGGAGCGATTGATAGAGGCCTATGAGCGAGAACATAAGTTCACAATGACATGTGTCAATATGGGACACTTCACAGGAGAAAGCACAAGTCACATTGACTTAATTGAAGACTGTAAGCGTGTTTACAGAAAGCTAGCTAAAGCCTCTGAATCAAAGGCTTTAGACGTATCAATATTCATCAAAAGTGACAATGAGTTAACCAACAAAGAGTTAACTGGTTTACAGACTAGTTTACATCAACTTACAGAAAAAAGGGACCGATTGGAGTCGAGTGTAAAGCAAGAAAAAGAACAAGTGTCCCAAAATGAGACGCTCGACATAGGAGGGGATGACTCTCCACTTATTGATAGTGAGGTGTACTGTTTACGGACACTTGAGGAGCAGGCCATTGAACGTGCTATCCAGGTTTCCAATGGGAACTTGGTACAAGCGGCTAAGCTATTGGAAATCAGTCGTAGCACCCTATACAGGAAATTGGACAAGATGAGTCAGTAGAAAATTACAGTCAAAGATTGTACGAAAGTGGGACAGTGTCCCACTTTTATTTTTTTGATACAAAGACCTCTGACAAGGAGTTGAAAAAAAAAGAAAGAGAATACGGTGTTGTAAATTGATTTACACCACAAAGTTGACTAAAATTAAAAGTATGAAAAGGATATTCTATGAACCGCATAGAAATCAATGAGAGAGTCCGTTAACAGTAAATTAACTAACCAATTGGAGGTGGAGATTAAATGAAGATCAGTCAAGTAGCTGAAACATTACATATCGAAACCTACGTTGTCTATGAGAACTTACGCCTACATGAAGAAGAACTTCAAGCACATGTTCATAAAAAGAATGGTATTGTCCACTTAGATGAGCATGGCGTATCAAAACTAAAGCGTATACTTAAGGGTGAAGTAATTGAACTGGACGACGTAAAAAAGAGCACACATCAAAAAGCTGACCAAGAAGTCCACGTCGACGGCGAAATCATGGAATCGGAGGAGTGGCTAACTACAGAGGAAGCTATTTTACTACATGATGAAAAAAACAAGATCCGCGACCAAATCCGTGCCTTAAGAAATGAAATGCTGCAACTGGAACATGAGGGTCAACGTTTGGATGAATCGATTAACCACTATGTACAGCAACTAGTTGAGTCAAGTGATAAAGTGCAACCGGTTGAGGAGGAGACTAAAAAAGAAAGTAAAACGTCTCCAGCAGATATTTTATTGAATGACGATGGGGACAAGGGGATATTGTCCTTCTTAAAACGGTAGGTGGTGGGTATGGAAGAAAAACTCTATCGCGTGATCGAGGCCGCTAATATTCTAGGTGTCAGTAAAGTCACGATCTACAAAAAACTTTCCAAGTATAAAAAAGAGCTGCGAGCACATGTGATTAAAAGAAGCAACATCACCTATTTACAGGAAGAGGCCATTAATTTCATTAGGGAGTCCTTGATTGACAATGCAGTCATTGTCCCGAATGAAGGTCAATCTCAGGAAGTCATTCGATTAAAGCAAGACCAAGAAATCATGCACATGAATTTGGCAAAGGTGAACGACGCTCTTTTAGATGTACATACTGAACACATAGAAGACCTACAATGGATTGTTCAGGTGGTTCAAAAGCAAGTTCAAATAAAGAAACGGCAAAATGAGCAAAAGAAGCAAATGATTCTAAAGTTGAAAGATTTAGTGAAGCAAGCGTAGGCATACTTGGCTATCAAAATCGGCATCGAATCGTGTAAACGGTACCCAATAGATGCACAGAGAAATGGAGGAATGACAGGTGGTTGGTAAAAAGTCAATCTTTGAAAAGTTAGGACTGGTTGAACCAGTTGAAGAAAATGAAAATCCTGTTATAGCAGAAACAGAAGAAGAAATTGTGGTGGAGGAGCAAGTGATTCCGTCATTTACACCCGAAGTGGAAGAAACAAAACCCCTTACTGAAGCATTGCAAGAGGTAGAGCAACAAGCAGAGTTGGGGCGTGAAGAAGCATCCATGCAGATTGAAGACAAATTAGAAGAACTAATCGGTGCTTATGAGAAAAACAAACTCCTTACTATAGAAGATATCTATAGAACGAACCGCATGGAAACAGACGCAAAAAGAACGATCTTTATGGCAGACGTACTAAAAAACACTCTACCAGATAACCTACCGATTGACATGAAGCGCGAATCTGTACTGAACATCATGAACGTGTCTCAAATCAATATGGATCAGTTGCTGAATGATGCCTACAAGCGGATTGATGCCTTGAACAAGGTAATGGAGGACACAGCTCAAACAACCGAGGACGTTGTGCAGAAGAACGAAGCTTCCATTCGTGAGTTAGAGTCAAGAATCCGTGAGTTAAGAGAAATGGTGACAACACGTCAGAAGTTTACTGAAGATCAAAACTCCTTGATCGAATATGAGATCCAACGGGTGATTGGTATTGTTGACTTCATAAAGCCAAAGAAATAGGGTTTAGCGTAGGGGATGTGAGAAAGCATGAAACGAAAATACAGAGTGACGACAAGAGGGTGGATTGTATTCTCCCTGACAGCACTGCTCATTCTTTACGCCATTGTCCAAGGTGTCCAGTTCTTAAGTAGTCCTCCACAAAATCAGGAAGGGCTAGGTGAACAAGTCAATCCAGGACAGAGTGTTGAAGGATCACCAAATACGATCACAGAAAACACGAACGTGGCCCAGGAACCTGAGGTGGAAGTTCAAGAAGAAATCACACCAGAAGAGGACACCAAAGGAACCACAAGTGAAGTAATTTCACCGGAAGACCAAGCTGGATCGTCGGGTCAACCTGAAAATTTAGAAAAGAACATTGAGATAGATTTATCAGAGGATATGATCACCATATACTTTGAACCCGATAGTTATCGTATATTGGACGCTTTTGTTGCGGACCTACGTCAGTTTGCAGAAACAGCAAAATCCCATTCGGACCAGTTAATTGTTATTGAAGGAAATCAAAATAGCATTGGTGATGATGTGGAAAAAGACAAAATTTATGGTGACGACTTATCTCAAATTCGGGCAAAAAAAATTGAGCAATTCCTGCTCGATGCGGGTATTGAAAAAGGACAGCTTACCATTGTTAGCAATGGCAATACCAAACCGATACATAATAGTTTAAATCCTGAGGATGTGAGGCTGAATCGAAGGGTGGATGTTTATTTTCTTCATTTTCCACCAAAAGAGTCTGACATGCCAAATAACAAATAGTTATTTCCCGGGAAATATAAACCCGCACCTGTAGCTCAGCAGGATAGAGCAGCCGCCTCCTAAGCGGCAGGTCGAAGGTTCGACTCCTTTCAGGTGCGCCAAAGAACAGGAACTCTCACTTTGTGAAAGTTCCTGATTTTTTTTTTTGAAAATCCTTGCGAATGAAGTTCGGGTATTGTATAATCAATTTTGTCGGTAACGAACGGAGCGATCCTATGCATGAAAAGTTCATGGCACTTGCTTTAGAAGAAGCACAAAAAGCAGCTGCAATCGGAGAAGTTCCAATTGGAGCAGTCATTGTTCAAAATGGCATTGTTGTTGGAAGAGGTCATAACCTTAGAGAAACAACAAAAGATCCAACTGCCCATGCCGAAATGATTGCCATTCAAGACGCTGCAAAGCAATTAGGTGGTTGGCGATTGATTCAGTGTGAAATGTATGTTACCATTGAGCCATGTCCCATGTGTGCTGGTGCCATATTCCAATCAAGAATCGACAAGCTATACATCGGTTCGATGGATCCCAAGGGTGGTGCTGTAGGTTCTCTCTACAACATTGTTCAAGACCAGCGACTCAACCATCAGGTTGAAGTAGAAACAGGGATATTACAAGAAGCTTGCTCCAGTGTAATGAAAGAATTTTTCAGAGCACTGCGCAATAAATAGAAGTGGAGAGGTGTCCGAGTTGGCTAAGGGGCACGCCTGGAAAGCGTGTAATCCCGCAAGGGACCGCGGGTTCGAGTCCCGCCCTCTCCGCCATTTTTATACCCAAATTTAAGTCTGCCGTGCTAGACGGGGAGGTAGCGGTGCCCTGTAACCTGCAATCCGCTATAGCAGGGTTGATGCTCAGCTGAGGGATTTTCCTGTGAGGTCTGCCCAGAACAAGTGGTGTTGAAAATTGGGTCCTGCGCAATAGAAACTTGTGAACCCTGTCAGGTCCGGAAGGAAGCAGCAGTAAGCGAGACCTTCTATGTGCCGCGGGGGTGCCTGATTTGAGCTAACGATTCTGGTAACGTTTGTAGGATTGTTTCGAAGCTGAGTGCACGGTTTGAATTGAAACTCAAAGTCTGTTATGCAGGCTTTTTTTGTTTTTTGAAATTCTTTCGCAATCTATCCGAGTGCCTTATAATAGAAGATAGGGCCCATTGGAGGAAGATCATGTCGAAAAAACAACTGCAAATATGTATTGCTGCCTACCTTCTGGCAATGATCATTCCAATCACGTTTTTAAATGTAATGATTCATCAGGAACAGGTTGCCTACAACAAGTATTTTTCAGAAACCTTGGTTGCCGATCAAATGGATCGTAAACAAGGCCAGTTTATGGAATGGATTAACCAAAAGAAAAAATATGTTGAGCAGACAAGCCTGGCCCTTGAAAACTATGTGCGGTTTTACGGATATAACGATACCCTCATTCCTCTACTTACGAGCATTAGCAAATCAGATCCTTCGCTCTTGCAGGTGTACCTCACATCTGAATCAGGGCGTAACTTCATCTCAGAATATAAGACGCCTCGGGTCGATGGCCGAACACGACCTTGGTACATCCAAGCTATTCAGCAGGACCCATCCAGCGCGACTATATCAGAAATCTATCAGGATGTGATCACAAAAGATCGTGTCATTACTTTTTCAATCCCAATTGTCAATGCTGCCAAGGAAGCAACAGGGGTAATTGGCTATGATATTACTCTTAATGAAGTTATCCAAACCCTTGAGGAAGACTCTCTAACAGCCATAGTCATCATTGATGAATATGGCAATGAACTCTACCATTCATCCCTTGCAGACCAACTCAACTATTCCATACATTATGAGGACAAGGGGAACTATACCATTCAACATGACCAGGAGACCCTTTGGCATCAAAGTGCTTATGTTCTCACTGACTTAGGAGCGACTCTATTTTTTGTCCAGCCAATTGCTCAAATAGACAGGACTTACAAGGCTTCATCACAAGTGGATCAAGTGGCTCATTTCGCCTTGATTGCCCTACTTACAATCCTTTTAGTTAAGGTATTAACAGATCATTTAGGCAGACACATGGCAGTCATTACGAAAAGTGTAAACCAATTAACCCCACCAGACCTTTCTGTCATAGCCATTCAGTTCCCAGGAGTGGATCAGGTTAGGAAACTGTTAAGTGACTTACGTGGTGAAATGGCTTTGGAAATGAATGAATGGAAGGCCTTGGTCCAACATCAAAAGAGGATCGGTGAGGAGGCTGACCTTATTCAGTCAGCCATAGACGACAAAAATGAGGAAAAGCAGATCCTTAAAGAAGAGTTGGATAAGCTCCAAATCATATCGCGTACACTGGTTGAAAGCCTGCCAGACTACATTATTGTTTTTGACTTACACGGCCGTATATTGAATATGAACCAGAAATTGAAGCAAGCCCTATGGAGTAGTGAAGAGGTGAATCCTCAGGAGTACACGGTAAGTCGGGTGTTTAAAGAGGCTCAAGGGGAGGCCCTTGAGGACTTCATGACCGTTTTAACCTCACGGGAATACAATGACTTAGAGCTGAATTTGCAGTTGGATCAACTAGCGCTTACAGAAGTGAAAGTCAAGACCCACCGCTTAATGACAGACGAACGTATGATAGGCATACAAGCCATTTGTAAGGACATGTCGCAAAATCGTCAAATTCATCAGGAGATCTATCAGAGGAACAAGGAAATCGAAATTGTGAATGATGTATCCAAACTCCTTGCTGCCTCAGATGATTTGGATAAGACCCTCCAGCGAATTGTAGACAAGGTCAGTTTGTTTTTGCATGCCTCTCTTTGTACCATTCGATTACTAACCCCTGACCAAAAACTCGTTCTCCATGCCTTTGCAGGCAGTACAGAACGAATGATCATCCAGGACACGCCAAGTAGTGAAGGGTCCCATATGGGGTGGTCCATCGCCCATAATGAAGTTTTACGCTTATATAGTCAATCAGACATGAAGTTCCATGACCCTGCCCTGGCAGATGCCATGGAAGAACTCCATGTGGTCGTGTATGTTCCTTTGGTTGCTCAAGGACAGTCTTATGGCGTTTTGGCTGTGACCAGTGATCATGACATTTCCGATGAAGAAATTGAAATCCTTCAGTCACTGGCTGACCAAGCGGCCATTGCCATTGATAGAAAAAGGGTCTTTGATGAGCTTCGGTCACATTACTTCAAGACCATCGAAGCATTGGCAACAGCTGTAGAAGCCAAGGTACCAAACATGTCAGGCCACACAAAACGTGTTTCAGAGTTAGCGACGATGGTTGGCAAGAAACTCTATCTACGGCGGGACCAGCTGAGTGAGGTCCACATAGCAGGCCTTCTCCATGACATTGGTAAAATTGGCATCGAGGATCATGTCTTGTTATCAGGAGACACAGAGGACTCAGATACAATTGCGATTATTGACGCTCACCCTGCACAGTCAAAGAGCATACTATCGTCCATTGGTATTTCTGACACGATATTGCAGGGTATTTACTATCACCATAAACGTTATGATCTTAAGGGTTTCCCCTATGAGGACACAAGCATTACCTCCCAGCCCCTATTGGCACGCATTATCCAGGTTGTCGATAACTTGGACAGTATATTACTTCATGACCAAGACCAAGTGAGGATGGAGACTTTAGAGATGGCCTACCAGCGCTTGCAAAAAGAAAGTGGTACAGCCTATTGCCCTGAGATCATCAAAGTTGTTGGTGAACTCATTGCTGAGAGCCCTCTTGATATTTTGCAGTTGTATGCTGTTGAGAGTATAAAGGAGGGCATGCGGCATGAAATTTCGTAATCGATTAATGCTTGTTCTCTTTATTGTTGCTTTGGTTCCAACTCTTTTAGTAGGTTTTTACCAATATAATGAGATGGTTGAAAATCGAAGACACCAGCAACTCTTTTTAATGAAGGACCAATGGGGCCACAGGTTAGAGCCCATTAAACATTGGACAGAAGAACTATCTGCTAATTTAGAAAGTTTTTTGACCAGCTATGATTTTCTCCAGCAATATGGAACAAGGGCTCAAGAACCCTTTGTAGAGTCATTTCAAGGACAATCGGAGGATAAAATTGAGTACTGGCTAGAAGGCCAGGGGAAGGCACCCGTGTGGGTATTGGAGGAAATGTCACAAGCCCCCTACTGGATTGGACCCTTTCAAGGAGACACCTTTGACTCCAAGGTCTTCTATTATGTCCATGAACGAACGATCACTGTTCAAAAAAAACGAATGGCAGCTGCCTATCAAGTCCATGAAAAAAGATTCGAAAGTTTGTTGGGGCCAGCAACAAGTGACTACCTGGTCTTGCTTATGGTGAACGGGGAGCCGGTTTATGGTGATCCGAAGGCCTTTGAGGCCAAAGACCAATTCAAGTATGCTGGAAACCGCGTAGTTCCGTTGGAAGACAATCATTATGGCTACTATAGAGGGTTTTCAAGTGGCGCCATTGACGTGTACATGACTGGAGAGGGATTGATTCAAGCTTCGACATTTGCACAAACTGCAACACGACTGATCAATGTCCTATTCATTCCCCTTTGTTTGGCTGGCCTGGTAGCTTACGCTTTAACGACTATTCTCTTTTGGCCCTTGCGCCGCTTGGTTCAATGGGTTCAGCGGGTGAACAATAAGGATTATCGCCTGGAGGCCGCATCATCATTTGGCCTTTTTCAAGAGATCGCCATAGACGTAGAACAAGCGACAATCAGCTATCAACAAGGCCAACAGGCCTTACAAAGCCAAATAGACATCATTGAGAGTGCCACTGAGGCCTTCAAGCAAGTGGAGCTACACCATGGTGAAGTGAAAAAGAAGCTCTCTGAGATCAAGCGGTCTCTAGGCCTGCAAAGTAGTTCCTTCTACGCCCTACTCCAATCCTTGGACGACATGGTTTGGATTACAGACGAAAACGGCAAAATCATTTATATCACAGACAAAGTAGAGCAAATGTTGGGATATCCCGCAGAACACTTAGTTGATCAGTCCATCAATGAGCTGATAGCCCTACCCAATGTGGAAATAGCATTACAGTCAGATATTATCAACCAAACCTTAGATATGAAATGTAAAAACGGAATGGTTGAATCCTTTGTAACCAATACCATACGAATTCAAATCGAAAACCAGTCTGACATCATTTTGGGAATTGGTCGATCGGACAAGCACCTTGTAAATATGCAACGCCGGGCAAGGCGGAGGACAAAGGAACTCAAAAACATCCGAGCCATCACTAGACAGCTGGCAAGTAAACATGAAATGGATGACTTATTGGATGTTGTTCTCGTTACGATCAGTGACCTTTATGACATTGCTGCCGTAAACATACACATGTTGGATGAAAACAAGATGCTCTCTCATGTGAAGACCGCAGGCCCCTTTGTCAATGAAGTGCCTGAATCCAGTATTGATCCTGATGCGGATATCCGTGGCACAGCCATGATAGATCAAAAGTTAATGGTTGAAAAACAACTCATGGAGATCATGTTCTCGGACCCACTCCTCATGAAGCCCTTCCTTCGACATGTTGGGTCGGCCGCATTTATTCCCATCATCATTGATGGAGAAGGTGTTGGCGTCATATCCATCTGGTTTAGGACAACCATCGGAGAGTCAGATTTAGACATGCTCAATGCCTTGGCGATTCAATCAACGATTGCAATTGAAAAATCAAGACTCTATAGCAAGCAGCAAGAGGAGTTTGTAAAGACCATCGGGGTGCTGGCGACTGCCATTGATGCCAAAGACGCCTATACGGTTGGCCACTCCCACCGGGTGTCGCAGTTCGCCCTAACGGTAGGCAGAAAGTTAGGGCTAGACGCAGAAACCCTAGTGGATGTTGAAATTGCTGGCATTTTACACGATATAGGAAAGATTGGTATTCCTGACTCCATCCTTGCTAAAGAAGGGAAACTCACTGGAGCGGAGTTTGCTGTCATTAAGGAGCACCCAGAAATCGGTAGTCGAATCCTCTCTCCAATCGGTTTCTCTGACAACATTACGCTTGGGGTCCTGCTACACCATAAACGATACGATGGAACAGGCTATCCTGAAACGGTTGACAGTGGTCAACCACCATTGATATCCTTCATTATAGGTGCAGCCGATGCCCTCGACGCCATGACCAGCAACCGGTCATATACGGTTGCAAGGAGTCTAGGAGCAGCAGTAGAGGAACTCAAGCGGTGCAGCGGTACACAGTTCCATCCAGAGGTTATAAAAGTCATTGATCATATGTATCAAAATGAACCTGACATACTCCAGGAAATCATAGCTGGGAAAGGATAAGAATGTGAGTTATCAAGCACTCTATCGGGCATGGAGACCGAAAGTCTTCCATGAGGTGATTGGACAAGGTCACATCACGGAAACCATCAAAAATCAGATCAAGAACAACAATATCGCCCATGCGTATCTCTTCAGCGGAACCCGGGGGACTGGAAAAACGTCTACAGCCAAAATCATGGCCAGGGCAATCAATTGCCTGAGTCCTGTTGGGGAAGACCCCTGTAACACCTGTGAGATCTGTACGGGTATGTTAGACGAGAGCCTCATGGATATTGTGGAAATCGATGCGGCTTCCAACAATGGTGTCGATGATATTCGAGAACTGAGGGAGAATGTTAAGTATCCGCCTGCTCGGGCCAAGTATAAGGTCTACATTGTCGACGAGGTTCACATGCTCTCCCAAGGGGCCTTCAATGCCCTCCTAAAAACCCTAGAAGAACCACCCTCTTATGTGGTCTTCATCTTGGCGACGACAGAACCGCATAAAATCCCTGCTACCATCCATTCGCGGTGTCAGCGGTATGACTTTAAACGAATTAACGGCAATGATATCGTGGGTCATTTGGACCACATCTGCAAGGACAATGGGATCGAGGCAGAAGAAGCTGCCTTGAAGCTGATTGTTCGTAATGCCGATGGGGCCATGCGTGACGCCATCAGTATTCTAGACCAGTGTACAGCCTTTGTTGACGGAACCTTGAAGGTTGACGACGTTATTCACACCCTAGGAATGACAACCGAGCATTGGTTGTTCAAAGTAACGGACCAAGTGATTGAAGGTCAAACCGCATCGGTGATGAAAATGATCGATGAGTTGGTGGCAGAAGGCAAGGACATCCACCAGTTTATCCGAAGTTTAACCAATCACTTTCGCAGCCTCATGCTGGCCCGGTCAGGTGCAGACCTTGAATACTTGCTAGACGCGACAGATGACGCCATTGCAGACATCCAGAGCCAGTCTGAGAGATTGTCCATGGCCCAAGTCCTAAGAGGGCTTGAAATCCTGTCAGCCTTGGAGGCAGCCAGTAAGTGGGCAACACAGCCACGAATTCACCTTGAAATGGGTTTAATCAAGCTCATGCAGCCTGAGGTAGACCAGTCGGTTGAGGCCCTGTTGGCGAGGATTGAACGCCTGGAGTCAGGGGCTGTTTCTGTGGTTCAACGGCCAAATTCTGCTCCTGTTACGACGGTTTCAAATCCTCTACCAACAAAGACTTCGTCGGAAAGTGTAAGCAGGGTTAACAAGCAGACGGCACCTGTGCCACAAGCCAGTCAACCGGTTACAAAAACAGAAACAAACCCACCGATTGCAGATGCGCCTATTGCCGACGAACCGGTGGCGACCTTTGTTCCAGCTCCAGCCGACGCGTCGGTGAAAGCCATCCAGGAAAAATGGTCACAGGTTTTGGACGGCGTGAGAAAACGAAAAGTGTCTGTAAAGGGCTTCTTAATTGAAGGGGAACCGGCCTTTATTGAAAATGGCACCCTGATGATTGCCTTTAAAGACGGTTATGGTTTCCATATGGACATGATTGAACGGGCGGAGCACCGGGCTATTGTAGAAGAAGTGATCCAGTCCATATTGGGTTACTCCCTGCGGGTGAAGTGTGAGTATGATTACAACTTAAAGAGAGAAACGTCAGACACTGAAGTTGTTGAGCAATCTGAAGAGGACCAAATGAAGGCCTTTTTAGGGGTTCATGCAGACAAGCTTACCATTGTCGACGAGTAACAACATGATATAATAGGAACGATTATAAAGGAATTTGAATGGAGGACTAACCATGGCAAAAGGAAGAAAGCCAATGATGCCTGGCAATATGGGTAACATGATGAAGCAAGTGCAGAAAATGCAAAAGGAAATGGAAAAGGCCCAGGCTGAAGCAGAAACAAAGGAATTTGAAGCTTCTGCTGGAGGCGGTGCAGTTACTGCTAAAGTAAATGGTAAAAAAGAACTGGTGAACATCACAATCGATGAAGATGTTGTTGATCCAGATGACGTGGAAATGCTACAAGATCTGATTATTGCCTCAGTAAATGAAGCCCTACGCATGGCGGACGACGCTACAGCAAAGACAATGGGTAAGTTAACGGGTGGTATGAACATCCCAGGCTTATTCTAAGGAGGCGACCATGTCGCATTTTGCGGCCCCTATAGCACGGCTGATTGAAGAGTTCAGTCGTCTTCCTGGGATTGGTCGAAAGACAGCCCAGCGATTGGCCTTTCATGTGATCAACAGCCGTGAGGACTACGCTGTAAGTCTGTCAGAAGCCATTCTTGAAGCCAAGAAGAAAATGAAGTACTGTAGCCAGTGTTTCAACTTGACGGACGTGGAGCTATGTCCCATATGTGCGGACCCCAAGCGGGACCAGAGCATGATTTGTGTAGTGGAGGACCCCAAGGACTTAATCGCCATTGAGCGAACCAAGGAGTTCCACGGCGTTTATCATGTCCTACATGGTTCCATATCACCCATGGACGGAATTGGCCCAGACGACATCAAGCTACGGGAGCTGATCATCCGTGTTCAGTCCAGCGACGTGTCAGAGGTGATCCTGGCAACTAACCCCACGATAGAAGGGGAGGCAACTTCCATGTATATTTCAAAACTCCTAAGCCCTGCGGGGATATTAGTAACGCGACTGGCCCACGGGGTTCCCGTTGGCGGAGACTTGGAATATGCTGACGAAGTAACCTTGTCTAAGGCCCTTGAGGGCAGACGAAAGCTATAATGAAATACCAGATTAATGACAGTGGTCCCCTGCTCTTTGGCAGGGGATTTTCATTTTCTTGGAAAATTCTTTATTTTTCTGTGAGTTCAATGTTTTGGTGGGGTAGGAATACTCTATCACGTTTGATAGGGGGAATAAGAATGAAAAGAGAAACGTTACAATCTTCAATGCGAAATGAACATGGTAGTGGAATTGCAAGAAAACTACGTCGTGAAGGTAAAATACCTGCAGTACTCTATGGACATGGCAGCGAAACAAAGAGCCTTATGCTTGATGGTAGCCAAATCGAACATTTCTTAGTACACCATGGTGTAGGAGCTACTGTTGATTTAAATATTGACGGTATTAGTGTTTTTGCAATGGTAAAGGACTATCAGCGAACCAACCTCACAAGAGACTTACTACATATTGATTTCCAGGAGCTTCACAAGGGAGAAAAAGTGCGCTTGAATGTGCCTATCCATTTCTTGAACAAGGAAGCCGTGGAAGACGCAAAATCAGTGATCGTGGAGCAAATCCATGAAATTGAAATGACCGTTCTTCCTAAGGACCTCATTGAGATCATCAACCTGGATGTAAGCACCATGAACCATGGAGAGGCCATCCGTGTAATGGATTTGGATATCTTCAAGGACGATCGTTTTGATGTCTTCAATGATCCGGACACAGTTGTTGTAAGCTTGACAGCTGCAGGCACCAAGGTGACCGAAGAAACACCTGCTGATGAACCCCTGTCCGTTTCAGTGGAGATGGTTGATCAGGCATCCAATGGGGATGAATAAGACAAATTGTAACGAGGAGCCAGCATTGAGCTGGCTCTTTTTTTTATGGGAATGCTTGACAATTACTTCCATTATACATATATTGGGAATGTGGAGGTTGTTAAAAAATGACAAATGAAAGCAGGTACACACTTATTGTAGCGCCTCACCAGCAGAGTATTGAGGACTTACGGGAGGCCATGATTCATCGGTATCGCCATTATGGCATCCACAGTCGTTTGATTGTTAGGCACACGATTGAAGGGGCCTATCAGATCCTTGAACACGAGCAGATTGACTATTTCATCGTGTTTGACGATGTACTCGGAGCCAGACAGTTGGCCTGTCAGCCTATCCCAACGGTCCTCATTACTAGTGGCATGTCCAACCAAGACATGGATGCCTGGAACAAGTCCAAGGACCACTTGAAGGTGGCGCAAGAGGTGGAGCTCAAGGGGGAGGATATTGTTGACTTGCTTATGGTAGACGGGGTGTCCACAGGTCGGATGCCAGTGGACAAACAGTTGGCCACCATGGTGAACCAATATATCAGTCGGTCCTCCCTTGACACCAAGTCTGATTATGATTGGATGAGCCGTTATCTTGAGGATTCTGATAGGAAAAAGCTCAAAGACCTCCTACCCACAGCCATAAAAAGCCAACTCAGTAAGAGTGTCGTGCGGACATTTGAGACCAATGAGAGAGGCCTATATACCATATGGGATCAACCGATTTTCGCCAGCGACTTGGCCTACATATTGGCTAAGGCAACAAAAAAACGTGTTCTCCTGATTGATGCCAACCGCCTAGAACCCAGCTTAGACTTACATTTGGGTGTTGACGCCCATGCCGGTCAATTAAAGTTGAACTTCGGCCAACCCTACGCCTCCGGTTTGAAGCTGGCCTTTGAAGCCATGGGGAAGAGGATGATGAACCGGGCCCTCCTGGAACGGGTCAGTAACCGGGTAGGGAGGGAGACTTTGTGGGTTCTTACTGGCGCAGAAGCCATACATGATTTTGAGTACTATGATCGTGAGCGTTTTGAACGACTCTTGCAATTGTCACGAATGAGCTTTGACTTTGTATTTGTGGCGACCAGTGGATTTATGTATGACCTATTTACCTGTGTGGCCATGTATGAGGCTGACCGGTGCCTGGTCCCCTTTGAAGGGAAACTCGATCGGGTCCGAGCTTTGAACAGAACCCTGATGTTTTTAGAGGAAAAGCAAAAGATTTCCTATAACAAACACGTGTTTTGTGCCTATAACTATGACCGGAAGGTGGACTTGTCCATGGATGTACTCAATGACGTCTTCAATGGCCAAGTGGGGACACAAATTCCCTATAACATCAAAAGAGAAATCTATAGAAGCAAAAAAAGAAGACATATGGGTTTACTCAAGGAAAAGGACGTGAAAGGGTATGTCAAAGTGTTAATGGAGTTGGGCATACCGGGTCACAAGCGCTTGGGCAAGCTTTATAGAAAGGGGTTTGGATATGAGCTTGGTGACTAGCCATCATGATCCCATGTTTGAAAGGCCTGTCCATGTGACAAAGGACATCACTGAATTGGTGGGCTTTATTACCAGTGACATTCTAAAGGAGAGTCCTGCCTTGGTTGCTGACACGGAAGCGGGGCTAACGCCTAAGACTTTACTGGAAGAGGACATCGTCAAACGTCTAGATCGCTATCAGCAGTCCCTGAATCGTTCCCAACTGACCAAGGCAGTGATGGATTTCATGTTTGGGTATGGGATTCTGCAGGAGTATATCGAGGATGAGACCATCACGGATATCGATGGTATGGCCAAGGACTATTTCACATGCAAGCGGGGGAGAGAGGTTCAAAGGCTACCTGTGGCCTTTCCCACCGAAGAAGCCTTTGAAAACTATTGCAAGTTACTGGTGATCAGAAATGGGGGCATTATCAATGAAAATGACACCCATGCCAGGGTTGCAGACAGCAAGTACAGGCTACGGATCAATGTGTCCATAGCACCAAGGAATCTAACGGGGCCCTCCATTAATATCCGAAAACATCGTTTATCCAGTTATGGCTTAAAGGACTTGGAGACCCTGGGCATGCTAACTGTGGACCAGGCCGCCTTTTTTAGGGAGGTTGCCAGGGGGGACCAAAGGGTTCTCATAGTAGGCAAGGGCGGTGCCGGAAAAACAACCCTCCTAAGGGCACTCTTGGAGGAGGTCCCCGACCACAAGAGAATCCTGGTTTGTGAGTCGGATAGTGAGTTGTACCCCAAACGAGAAAATACGATTGTTCAGCGGATAAAGAAGGCCCATGAAGGTGGACGACCTGTGACCCTGCAAGACATTGTCCGTGATGGTTTGACCATGTCCCTAGACGGTTACTGTGTGGGTGAGATTACTGGACCCGAGGCGTGGGACTTTGTACGGGCAGGCTTTACAGACCATCAAACCTGGGGGACCATCCACGGTGTGGGCACATCGGAAGGTTTGGAGCGATTACTGACCCTCATGGACCAGGACCAAACCCATATGGGTGTAGAACGGATTTGTCAGGTTATATCCAAGAGCATTGATCTTGTTGTCTACCTCAAGGGCTTTCAAGTTCAGGAGGTCGCGAGGGTCGTTGCTGGACGTGGGGACTTTCTTGTTCAGCCCCTCGACCACCTTTCTCCTGTAGTGCCCACCGGGGAAACAGTCTGCGGTGAAAGGATATGAACCCCATGCTGTTAATTGGTTTACAAGTAGTAACTGCCCTGTTTATTGGTTGTTACCTCACCACGTGGCTCAGCCGAATACGTATTCATGTAACCTTGAAAGACCTTCTAGTCCAAGGGGGCCAGGGTCGTCATGGTCCAGAGGGTGACTATACAGACCTTTACTTGTTGAACAAGCAAATATCCGGATGGACAATTGAAGGTGGCTGGCTGGAGGACCTGGAAAATCGCTTGCTTGTTCGTTCCGGTCTAAGGCAAAGGTTCCCTTGGATCAACATACAGGTCGTCCTGGGTTTTGAACTTGCCCTTGCCTGCCTGACCGGGGTGTCTGTTTATTGGGGGACTGGGGTATGGATGATAGCTGTTATAGCTACCTTGATCAGTACGGCCTTCCCACCCATGATGATTGGAATACTGGCCTTCCTTAGAGCCCAGAGACTCCGTATGGAATTGGCCGACTTTTTAGCGGTCTTACACCGTGGCGTTTGTGTGAAAGCGGACGTCCTATATGCCTTTGAACAATCCCTGGACAGTGGTCTTAAGGACCCCCTAAGGTCTTTGATACATGCCTTTGTTGTCCAAGTCAAGCGGGGCATGCCTGTGGAAGACGCCCTGGAACTCTTAACTTACTATGTAGACCAACCCCACTTTCGAACGGCTATGCTCAGCATCCGTCAGACCCTGGTCTACCGAGGAGACGTGGTCACCATGTTGGAAAACCTCAGCTGGGAGGCCTTCCGCCTGGAGGACGAGTACAATCGCAGGCGGATTTCCACCCTGAAAGACCGATTTCTCCTATTGGGTGTCTCCCTGGGTTGCCTCCTTGCAGTTGGGGGCTATATGGCCCTCAATGGGCGCGTGAAAGCCTTCTATTTTCAGACGCCGTTGGGTACAACGATTGCTGTTGTTGCGGGGGTGGCTTTTCTATTGGGTCTAGTGATCGCCATGCAAATGGGCCGATTCAAATACTGAGGTGACCATGAAAGAAATTATCCAATTACTCATGATCGTGTCAACAGCCTACCTGGCCAATCTGGTGATCAAGGCGACTGTAGACCGGTGGGGGCTACCCCTAAGGGGCGTACGTTATGGAGCAAAAATGGCCCGACAAAGCCACTGGGATCCCCTAAAAGACGTGCAAGGGGAATGGCTTGAGTCCATCAGGCACAAAATGCGCCAAGCGGGCTATGAAGCGCCGTGGATGCCCTTTTTATATCTCATGCTCATGACCCTGGTCCCCCTTGTACTTTCTGGTCTAGCCCTGGCTACCAGATGGCCTGACCCAAGGGGAGCCATGATCCTGCTCCTCATGATACCCACCTTGACCACAGTTCACTTCAAAGAGTCTGAACGGAAAATCAGTAAGCAGTTTGAAAAGGATATCTACAAGGTCTTTAAGTATCTCCACCACCAAACGGAAGCGGGTATACTGCCCACAGATAGCCTTCGGGGTATTTATCAGGTTGTTGAGGAGCCCATACTCAAAAAAAGGTTGATCAAGTTGTCGGCAACGTATGGCCAGACCCTTGACCTTGAGACCGCTTTAAACCAGTTTAAAGAGGGATATGGGACCCGGTCAGCTGAAAGTCTCTGCATTGCCATTCGTCAAGGTATTCAGACTGGAGAAAATGTAACCTTGCTCCGCCATCAGGAGCGGGTCATGTTTCAAAAGTACTTTCATTATATTCAAGAGGAAACCAATCGAATGCGGTCTTTGACCTTTGCCATCGTAGCCATTGATTGTACCATTGTGGTCCTCATGATTGGCATCCCCTTGTGGATGGAAACGGCCAGGGCACTCACAAGATTATTTCAACAATAGTTGCAAAGGAGGAAATCATGCTGTTATATATTCAAATGAAACTAAGGGAAGTCTGGAATAACTATAAAGGGGAATTTGGTATTGGAGCAGTCTTAAGCATTGCCATCGCCTTGATCGTGTCGGCCTTCATCTTGATTCCGGGCGTTCAGACTTTCGCTCGATCAGTCGTGGCCAGTTTACAAGGCTGGTGGTCGACCTTCTCAACCAAGATTTTTACTACCAGTTAAGGCCACGAAGAGGAGGGGACGATGATCAGTAAAAAGATGCGGTTTGTAGCAAGTCTTGTGGTGACCCTACTCTTGTTGGGTATTCAAGTGTGGCTTGTTAATCAAGCCAACACCCCTGTCGCCCATACGACCCTTTATTATCTAAAAGAAGATGTACGGGTGGGAATGCCACTTGGCCAAGAACATGTAGGGTCCATGGAGGTCGTGGCCAAAAACTTGGACGACAGTTGGCTAAGGCAAGAGTCAGATATTATAGGCCATTATGTCAAAAGTAGTTTGAGACCGGGTCAAATCATCAGTAAAGAGGATCGTGCATCAACAGTGGTCCAGGCTTTGGGGGCAGCAGTACCTGCAGATCGTAGACGAATTACTTTGGAACTTCGTCCCCACCAAGCCAATGGTTGGCTCCTGGAAGAGGGAGACACTATCGAAGTGGCCCTTCTGACAGAAGATCAGCCCGGTCAGACTTTTCAAGGCCAAGTACTGGCTATTTTAAATGAACAGCTGGTCGTCTTATCAGGTGCCCCTTGGTCCAGCCAGCCGAGATATCTACAGGTTACTGTAGAAAAAGAAGACGCTCTAACCATTTTGGAGAAACTCAGGTTTAGTGAGGTGCAAATCCTCCTTCCATAGACGGGTTTGTTGATTCCCTAGTACTAGTGGTATAATTGCTTTGAATGTAGTGAAAATTCTATCAACTGACTAGGGGGCAATTTGTTCATGACTACGCTGAGTATGGAACAGCTCAAGGAAGAACTCACCAAGGCGAATCAACGAATTGAACAGTTGGAAATTCAACTCAAAGACAATGAACAAGAAAAAATCAAAGAAATTTTAGACCTCATACCGGATATGATCTTAATCGTCGACACTGATATGAAAGTGAGATGGGCCAATCGTTCTGCATTGGAAAAGAGAAAGGATGCTCTAGGCCAACATTGTTACAAGGCCTATAGGGGGCTCAATAGTCCCTGTACGGACTGTCCTTGTGCCATTGCCCTTCAAACGGGTGAAAAGGTCTCCGGTGTCATCGCCTTACAGGACCCGGACAGCGACACCGTGACCCACTGGGAGAACTTTGGTATCCCCTTGGTTGACCACAGGGGTGAGGTGACGGGTATCCTGGAAATCAGCCGAGACGTGACGGCCTTGGTGGAGTACAACCAAAAAATCCATGAATATACGGAAGCCTTAGAGCTGACGCGTAAGGAATTGGAGTCTTCCAATAGTGTGAAGACGGAGTTTTTAGGTAATCTTGCTCAAGATCTAGCTGTTCCTGTCAACAGTGTGGTTGGCATGGTTCAAATGCTAGAAGGCTCTTCGTTAGATAACAGGCAACAAGAGTACTTGGATGTATTGGGTCAATCAACAGACAAAATAAAGTCCATTACCCAAAACATTGAGGACATGTCCCGTCTTGAAACGGGGAAGATTTCATTGAAACATGAACCCTTTCACTTAAATCAGATTTTTGAGGAACTGTCTGCTATTTATGGAAAGAAGGCAAAAGCCAAGGACATCATATTTGAGTCCACATCCGCTGTTGACCAACAAGTCTACATGGGTGATGGTCGACGGCTCCGCCAAGCCTTACTCAACTTGCTCAACCATGCAATGAAGCAAAATGAAAATGGTCGTGTGAAGTTTTCCATGAAGCGAATAGAAAATGGATATGACTATGGGGTGATTTCCTTCACGATTGAGGATGGGAGTCAACAACGATCGTCTATGCCCGTTCACTTTGACCATGGATTGGTATTGGAAAACCAACTGGAAAAGCACTACGCTACGGCTGAAATCGGGATTGCCATTACTTATCAGATCATTGACCTGATGAATGGGGATATCATTGTCCAGCAAGATAATACGGCCGGTTCAACCATTAGTGTGCAGTTGCGTTTTGACAAACAAATGACCAAGGCTGTGGAAACGACCACTGATCCTCAACCTGCAAAACGTACGAGTAAGCTTCGTATTCTTATTGCTGAAGACGAGATTGTAGGACGAGTCACCTACAAATTAATGCTGAGGGACCGTTATGATATTGTCTTTGCTAAGAATGGGGAGGAAGCCGTTCAGTTGTACTTTGATGTGGAACCTGATCTTGTATTGCTGGATGTAATGATGCCTATCCTCAATGGTTTTGAAGCCTTTGATGCCATTGACTCCAAAGCCATTAGTCGCGTCCCCATTATAGCCGTGTCGTCTAGGGTAATAAGTACAGAAAAAGAGTACTTGACCAGCTATGGTTTTGATGATTATTTGGCCAAGCCATTTGAAAATAAGGACTTGGAGCGGATTATCCATACCCATGGGAAGAAGCGATAAGTAAAACAGACAAATACGATACAAACGCTTGGGAAGTCATCTTGCTTCCCAGGCGTTGTTTTTTTGTGGAAAAACATTTGACAAAGCCCTATCAAATAGGTAAGATATAAATGATAATGATTATCAATAGGAGGTTGAAAATGAATGCGTTATTGATCGGAGCAGATCGCTTGGGGAATATTCCATCTTTACTCACTTCCCATGGGATTGCAGACTATACCCATTGGGATGGTCGAAAAAAGGGCATGCGTAAAATGAAAATTCCGACAGATACAGATCTTGTGATCATTTTTACGGATTTCATAGAGCACCGCCTGACAGAACGAATAAAAAGCGAATCCAAACAAATGAATATTCCCTGTATATTCTCCAGGAGAGCGGTATCAGATTTATCGGTTCAACTGGACTTTTGTAAAAAGTGTGGTCTTTGCGATTTTGGAGACCCCCAATTGGGATGAAAAGCAAATCACCTGAAGGTCTTCTGATAAAACGGAGGACCTTTTTTATATTCTAGGAGTTGGTGGGGTCATCATGATACAATAGGGGCAACAAAGTAGAATTGGAGAAAAACATGAAATACAATATGATTGCTACTGCCGCTTTTGGTATTGAAGCTGTGGTTGGACAAGAAATAAAAGAGTTGGGATTCGAAAACGTTCAAGTGGAAAATGGTCGGGTTCGATTTACAACAGATGAAGCGGGGATTTGTAAGGCAAATCTTTGGATCCGGTGCGCAGAACGGGTATTTGTTGAAGTGGCTTCGTTCAAGGCGAGAACCTTTGAACAGCTATTCGACAAGACCTATGCCGTAGATTGGGCCAAGTATATTCCAGCTGACGGTGAGTTTCCGGTGAATGCAAAGTCCGTCAAGTCGCAGTTGTTCAGTCTATCAGATATCCAGCGGATCTGTAAAAAAGCCTCATCCAAAAAACTAGGCCAAGCCTATAAGATGGACTGGCTGCCGGAGAACGGTGCCAAGTACCCCATCTTGGTGGGTATCCTAAAGGATGAAGTGACCATAAGCATTGACACCAGTGGAACAGGACTCCACAAGCGGGGCTACAGAGCCATGGGCAACGAAGCACCCTTAAAAGAAACCCTAGCTGCGGCCCTCCTTCGGATAAGCCGGTGGAAACCCTTTATCCCACTGATCGACCCCATGTGTGGTACAGGCACCATAGCCATTGAAGCTGCAATGATGGGTCGAAACATCGCTCCAGGACTAAACAGAAACTTTGTGAGCGAGGATTGGGACTGGATCCCCGATGACTTATGGAAAGAAGCTAAAAAAGAAGCTTACGCGGCCATTGATTTTGATGTGGAAATGGATATTCAGGCCTACGATATTAATGGCAGGACCATCAAAATTGCCCGAGACAATGCTGAAAAAGCAGGTGTTGAAGAGGACATCCACTTCCAACAGCGTGACGCCAAAGACCTGAACTCAAAGAAAAAGTATGGATATATCATATCTAACCCACCTTATGGTGAACGGCTCAGCGATAAAAAATCTGCAGAGGCCCTGTATAAAATGATGGGCAAAGTGTATGAAGATCTGGACACTTGGAGTAAGTATATCCTCACCTCCCATGAAGAGTTTGAGCCGTGTTATGGAAAGAAGTCCACAAAAAACCGCAAGTTATACAATGGCAGGATCAAGTGCTACTTCTATCAATACTTTGGGCCTAAACCACCACGGCGGCCAAGACCGACCCCTGAGGGAGAACAACGTCAAAATGGAAAAACCACAGATTAGCAAGTTCTATTCCGACATTTTAACGGGCATGAAGGACTATGTTCGCGTAATCGACCCCAATGGCAAGGTGCTCTATCAAAACAAACCCATGACTGAACGGATGGGTGATTTTGTGGGGCGTCACTGCTACGAGTTGTTAAAGCAAGATCGCAGATGCGAAAAATGTGTTTGCCAAAGCCGTTTGTCCGGTGACCTAAGTGCCACTAGGAATGTGCAAATCGATGAGCGAACATACTCAGTCGTCAGTGCACCTGTACAGGATCAAAAAGGGTCGGCCGTTGAGGTCTTCCACGATGTGACAGAGCTAACCGATATCCGTGACCAGCTACAGCGGCAAAACCGCCAACATGAACGGGATTTGGAGTTTGCAAAAGCCCTACAACACAAATTGTTGCCAGCCAATCGCCTGTATAACGACCGGGTTCGTTGTAGGTCCGTTTATGCGTCTGCTGACCTCTTAGGTGGAGATATTTATGACATTTTTGAGCTAGAAGAAGGGCGGGTTGGTTTTTACATCGCCGACGTCTCTGGCCATGGGGTAACCAGCTCTATGATCACCATGTTCATTAACCGGACCCTGAGGAACATGGGTGAAGAAGCCCAGTTTCCCTGTAAGGCCTTGGCCTATCTCCATGAAGAATATGAACAGCTAAATATGTTTGACCAAAAATACATTACCATCCTGTATGGTGTCTATGATCCAAGCGACCAAGTCCTGCGCCTGGCAAATGGAGGCCACAATTGTCCGCCGGTTTTGCAAGGCCCTGAGGGGCTCAATGAAGTGTCCGTTTCTGGTCTGCCCATTAGTGAACTGTATGGCTTGGTACCTTGCCAAGTGGTAGAGGTAGGAGTGAAGCCCGGGGACCGTTTGTTCTTGTACACCGATGGAATAATCGAAGCGAAGAATCACAGTGGTGTTCAATATGGTGAACGATTTATAAAGCTGCTGGACAAAAGCAAAGACAAGTCATCTGAAGAGGTGAATGCGTCCATAATGTCTGCTGTAAACCGGTTTACTGGAAATGTAATCAGCGATGATATGGCAATAGTTGCCCTAGATTTTTTATAAGACGATAGCGCCTGTCATTGTATGATCACATGTCTACAAGGACGGGCGTTTTTTGGAGGGAATATGAACGCATCCCAGAGTCTAATGAAATATATTGCCTATGAAGGCAGACCCTTGGTGGTTGCCCTGGTAGGTGCCGGTGGAAAGACTACCACTATGTACCAGCTGGCCCACCTATGTAAGGAAAGAAACCTCCGGGTCCTGATTACCACCACAACTAAAATTCGACCGCCTAGCCAGGGGCAGGTGGACCGGGTTCACTTGACTTCTCAAGCCTTTGCACCTATCGCAAAAGGAGAAATCCTAGGCGTCACCCATGGCTTAGAGACAGATGGTAAGTGGTCTGGCGTGTCTCCCAGTGTCATTGACAAATGGAAAAAAGACTACCACTTTGATGTCTTGATTTGTGAGGCAGACGGGGCCAAGGAAAAGTCGCTAAAAGCCCCTCGACAAGGAGAACCCCTTGTCCCAGACTTAACCGACCTAGTCATGGGTTTTATGGGTTTGAGTGTTGTGGGTATGGCTGCCGGAGAAGCGGTCATTCATCGGTTTTCACTCTTCCAGCAGCTGACACCTATCCAGGAGAATGACGCCATTGAATTGGACCACTTGGCGGCCGTAGCCCTCCACCCCAATGGCTTGTTCAGGGGTGTTGGAAGGTCCAGTAAGAAACTGGTTTGCCTGACCAAACAAGGACGACCAGACGGGGATCAGTTGGCCCAGGCCTTCATGAAAGCCTTAGATATAGGAGAACCCATGATGGTAGAGGTGTTAGGTAGATGAAGGTGATTACACTCATATTTATGGCGTCGGGTTTTTCACGGCGGATGGGGGAAAACAAGCTGATCAAGTCATTCGCAGGAAAACCCTTGATCCAGTGGTGCTTGGAAGCCACAAAGGGTCTGGAAGAGTTGGAGGGGCTCCGGGTAGAACGCCTGGTTGTCTACCAGGACGATACTGTCAAAGAATTGGCTGAAAACAATGGTTGTAAAGTGGTTTACAATCCGAATTCCCATGAGGGTCAAAGTGCATCTATTGGCTTGGGCATTGGCCATAGTCAAGTGGACACAGATGCATATATCTTTCTTACAGGAGACCAACCCTTCATTACCATGGAAACCCTGCTGGGGTTAATAGAAGCTCATGGTCAAGCGCCAAAGGGCATTATCCAGCCCTATTACAATGGTCGTAAGGGTGCACCGGTCTTGTTTTCTGCATATTATAGGGAAGAACTGGCCACCCTTGACGGGGACCAAGGAGGCCGTCAGGTCATTCGAAGGCATCCTCAAGCCCTAGTCCGGGTAGACCGTCCCGAATTAGAGGGGGTCGATATGGATACTCAGGAGGATTTCCAATACTGGGAAAGGGAATTCATTGCGGGCAGATTGGATATTCGTTACAATAGGAAGCAAGAAAAGTACTAGGAGGACAGTGTGTCTGCAAAGGGTAGAAAAAGAAGAAAAAAACAGGCACCAGGTGTTGTCCTGCTTTCAGTCCTATTATTGGTAGCCAGTGGCTATGGGGTTATTCAAGGTGAAGTCTTGCTTGCGGATGTCTTGTCCGGAGGCACAACAAGTGGTTCTGACCTGCGAATTCCCTATAACCAAGACGCTTCCTTAGAGGCCAGTGGCTCGGTTCACGTACTTCCCGGTGGGATTGTTCGCTGTGATCAAGGAGAGTTAACCTTGTTTACAGACCAAGGAGATCCCCTTTGGAAAAAGCAGTTGAACGGGCGTGAGGTTCTGATTGATGGAACTGCCAGGGCCTTTGCCGTTGTGGAACCAGCTGGAGGCGACGTATATGTACTGGACTATGAAGGTACAGTACAGGCAAGAACCTTTGGCATGGGTAGAATAGACCGTATGGCCTTTAACAAGGATGGCATGATCGTAGTTTATCTTGCAGGAAACCATGAAGTGGTTTTACTGGATGATGGATTAATGGAACTGAAACGAATTCCTTTACCAGAAGGAAATGTCTTGGACATGGCAGTTTCAAAGTCAAAGTCTTTATTGGCTATTTCTATGTTTCGCATGGACAATGAAAAATACCACAGTCAGATCCTCACCTGGACACTGGATGGGCAGTTGATTGGTGTCATTAACCGGGAGGCCAGTATCATTCTTGACATGAAGGTGGTAGACAACGAAGTTATAGCCATTTATGACAATGGCGTTGCAAAATACAATAGTGACAATTCGGAATTATGGTGGACAGAAGTCGACCGCAAGATATATCGTGGAACCATAGGTTCAGAAGGAACGACGGTTCTGAACGTCCTTAAATCCGATGTAGACCCATCAGACCAGCGACCTGAAAACGCCCTCCTTTATATTGACGCAAATGGTAACGTTCTACGGGAACAAGCCATGGTCAAGACCATTAATGATGTCAGCTACCGGGGTGGGCTCACTGGGATTTATACGGACCAAAGGGTGTCCATTATTGACGAAAAAGGCAAGATGATACGGAACGAAGAACTTTCTGCAACTGTGTCTTCTATGGTATGGTTAGAGAAAGGCCAGTTGGGGATATTACTCCCTGACGAATTGGTGATTGTTCCATTCCAATAAGTGGAGGGCAAAATGACCTATAATTATGTAGACATCGGAATTGCACTTATTTTATTGTTCACCTTGGTGGAAGGCTATATTAGGGGATTTATTCGGTCCATGTTGGGCATACTGGGTTATATTGCAGCCTTTCTAGTTGCCCAGACCTATGCCGCAACCGTGGCGGATTATGCCTTAACCCACTTTGAACAGGTCCGTCAAATGAAGGCCAATATCGCTGAACGGGTGATCAGTACCTTTAATAGTAACGTTTCCATGAGTACGGCCCTGGAAAGTGGCTCCAATGCCCAAATCTCACAGGCTCTTGAGAATGGAAATGTCATGGAACAGCTCCAGCTTCCTGAGGGCATCCAGTCTCAGCTTTTATCCTTTGCCAACAATGCAGACTTGGCCAACAGCCAAAGTAATGCGGTTAACGCCCTGGCTGAGAATATCGCCAGTGGTGTCATCTATGGCTTGAGTTTTATTGCTGTAGTCATTGGGGTGCTTCTGGTGATCAAAATAGGTGGCCTCATCCTTGAAGGCATTGCCAAGTTGCCAGTTTTGAAACAAGCCAATAAACTAGGTGGTGTAATCTTTGGTCTAGTGAAGGGACTTTTATTGATTTTCCTATTCATGGCCCTAGCGGCTTTTACTGCGCCACTGACGACAAATCTGGACTTAATCCCAACCATCCAGCAATCTACGCTGGGGGTCTGGTTTTATAACAATAATGTACTATTGATCCTTTTAGAGTTTTTTCTGCGGTAAGTAACGCGGAAAGGAGTTTCATATGAAGAAAGAAGTAGATGCAAGAGGACTGGAATGTCCCAAACCAGTTATTCAAACGAAAAAGGCACTGGAGAACCTAAAAGAGGGTAGTGTGGTGACGATCGTGGATAATGAAATTGCAAAAGAGAATGTTTCAAAACTAGCGAAGGGCATGAACCTTCATTATAATGTACGGGCGGAAGGCGAATTCTTCTACATTGATATTTTCAAGGGAGAAGAGTCACTGGGTCCAGATATTTTAGCTGAGCAAAAACCAGCCCTGAATGACTTGGTCATCCTTGTGGGTACAGACACCCTGGGCGAGGGTAGCGAGGAACTGGGCCAGGTTCTCATGAATGGGTATATGTATACCCTGACAGAAGTAGAACCCTTTCCAAAGGCAGTCATCTTCCTGAATGCTGGCGTCAAGCTCACATCAGAAGGTTCTGCAGTCATTGACCACCTTCGAATACTGGAAGCTGGTGGTGTGGAGATCCTGTCCTGCGGCACATGTCTAGACTACTACAATGTCAAAGACAAGCTCCAGGTTGGCGGTGTCAGCAACATGTATACCATCGTTGAAACCATGAACAAGGCGAAGAACACGGTAAAACTATAATGAAAGAGCAAACATTTTATATCATTGCCTTTGACTCAACCCATGAGGCCATTCGCATGGAACGGATGCTGAAGCAGGTCATGGATGTGACCATGATCCCGACTCCAAGAGAGCTAACGGTGTCATGCGGATTGTCCATTAAGCTGACAGAGGAACAGGTTGAGCATGTGAAGGCCAGTCTAAAAAACATTGACGAAGACCGCATAAAGCTCTTCTTCATTGACCGAAGTGGGGAAGAAACCACAGCGACACAAATGTCTTGGAGGTAACCCATGCCATTGGATTTACAAGTGGGAGACAAAATCGAAACGAAAAAAAGCCATCCTTGTGGGGGTAATGAGTTCGAGATTCTCCGGGCGGGAATGGACTTTCGCATTCGTTGCACGACATGCGAAAAGCAGATATGGATTGAACGGCCTAAACTGGAAAAACGCATAAAGAAAATCCAGCGGGGCGACGACCAGATCAAATAATGAAGAACATGAGGAGCAGGGCAAGTGGAATCAGGCATTCCATTTTGCATCTGCTCCTTTTTTTCGTATAATAAGACCGGGCAAACCTTTTCCGATCGAACAAAATGGAGGTGCATTTTGGAGATGGCAGTAAGTTTTGCAAGTCGAATGGAGCAACTAAAGGCGTCTGAAATTCGTGAAATCCTCAAACTAACACAGCAGCCAAATATCATTTCCTTTGCAGGGGGACTACCAGCACCAGAGCTTTTCCCTGTGGAAGAAATGCGCGTGATTAGTGACCGAGTGCTCAGCGAAAGTGGTCGCCAAGCCATGCAGTATTCCACAACAGAGGGCTATGAGCCCCTACGGGAGAAAATTGCGGGTCGTATGAACCGGGTAGGTGTGTTAGCTACGGCTGAAGACATCCTAGTTATCAGTGGGTCCCAGCAGGGTCTTGATTTCTCCGGCAAGATATTCCTAGATCCAGACGATGTTGTGGTCTGTGAAAGCCCAAGCTACTTGGGCGCAATCAACGCATTTAAGGCCTACCAGTGCCAGTTCGTTGAAGTAGAGACCGACAATGATGGCATGATCCTAGAAGATCTTGAGGAAAAACTGAAGAAGACGGACAAGGTAAAGATGATCTACGTCATTCCAGACTTCCAGAACCCGTCGGGTCGTACCTGGACACTGGAAAGACGGAAGGGTCTCCTGGACCTGGCCAGCAAGTTTGATCTTCCTATTGTTGAAGACAATCCCTATGGTGAGCTACGATTTGAAGGTGAACATGTACCTTCTCTTCGGTCCATGGACACAGAAGGCCGAGTAGTCTTCCTGGGTTCCTTCTCAAAAACCTTTAGCCCAGGCCTACGAATTGGTTGGGTCAACGCAGCACCAGAGTTACTACAAAAGTATATCCTGGTTAAGCAAGGGGCTGACCTACAGGCAAACTCCATGGCGCAAAGACAGTTGGACTTGTATATGGACCAGTATGATCTGGACAATCATATTGAGAAAATCAAGGACGTCTATAAAAAGCGCCGCGACTTGATGATGGCAACCATCGAAAAAGAGTTTCCAAAGGAAGCTGTATGTACACACCCTGAGGGCGGCCTGTTCACATGGGTTGAACTCCCAGAGCATATTAACACCAGAGACCTGATGAAGATTGCTGTGGAGCGGGAAGTGGCCTTCGTACCGGGTGGGTCTTTCTACCCCAACGGCGGAAGAGAAAATGCAATGCGGATTAACTATTCCAACATGCCAGAAGACAAAATCGTTATTGGTATTGAGCGACTAGGGGAAGTATTGCGTGAAGCATTAAAGAAATAAAGGCCAGAACCCAGAGCGGGAATGGTAGAAAACCACTGGAGCAGGTTACCCCGAGGTAGCCTTGCTCCTTTTTTCATTTCATTAGGAAGACCCCCTTTAAGGAGGTCTCTTTCAGATTAAAGGAGCACTCCTTCTAAGGTGACCAGATAGCTGTAAGACACGTCATGTTAGCCAATGCCAAGGCCTTGGTCTACCAGGAAAAATAGGCAGAAGCGCATCCTTTGCAAAAAGGCAAAAATGCCTTGTACTCCATTATAAGAAGTGATATACTCTTTTGATGTACGGTAGGGAATTGGCCTTACCGCTCTCTGCTCGACAAGTGTCGGGCCAAACGACCGTAGGGAGGTGTAGAGATGAACAAGTACGAAGTGCTCTTTATTCTTAAGCCAAATATGGAAGAAGAACAAAGAACGCAAGCCGTTGAGAAGTTCAAGTCCATCATCGAATCCGCTGGTGAAGTGGAAAAGGTTGATGAGTGGGGCCTGAAAAAGCTTGCTTATGAAATTGAGAAGCTTAAGGAAGGTTACTACTACCTGATCGACTTCAGTGCTTCTCCAGAGCTGCCAATGGAACTAGAGCGTAACTTCCGCATTAGCGATGCCGTTCTTCGATTCATGGTAACTCGTAAAGAAGCGTAATTGCCATAGCGAGAGGAGAACAGAATGAATCATGTAGTCCTAATTGGAAGACTTGTAAGAGATCCGGAACTCCGTTTTATCGCTGGCAGTGGGCGAGCAGTCGCCAACTTCACCCTCGCAATAGACCGTAATGGTCTTTCCCGCGAGAAAAAAGCAGAACTGCAGGCTCAGGGCAAACCAACTGCGGACTTTATCCGTATTGTTGCTTGGGGCAAGCAGGCCGAGTTGTGTGGAAACTACCTAACAAAAGGTCGCCAAGTTGCGATCGAAGGTAGCATTCAGACGGGTTCTTACCAGACACAGTCTGGCGAGACGCGTTACACAACCGATGTTGTTGCCAATCGTGTTGAGTTTATTGGCTCACGTGATGGTGACAGTCGACCTCAAAAGCAAGAGGATAACTTCAGCATGGGCGGTATGGATCCAGCTGATTTCCAAGCGATTGAAGACGACGACGATATTCCATTCTAAAGAAAAGGGAGGGAAATTCTCATGGCTTTCCAAAAACGACGTAAGAAGCGTAAGTTCTGTCAGTTCTGTGCTGACAAAGCTACTCAGATCGATTACAAAGACACGAAGAAGCTTGGTCGTTACCTATCCGACCGAGGTAAGATCCTACCTCGCCGTGTGACTGGTAACTGCGCGAAGCACCAGCGTGCTCTTACAATCGCGGTTAAGCGTGCTCGTATTGTTGCGCTTATTCCATTCATCAAAGAATAATCAAAATGCAGACTCCTTTGGGGTCTGCTTTTATTTTGCAGCAATTTGCCATGTTGCACCCCAATTACACAAACAGCGTATTCTATTGTATAATTAAGGGTAATGTAAAGAAAGGGGTGCGTTTCGTGCAACCAATAGATCCACAAAAAATGTGGAGAGACGTGATTTTGTACAGTGTCCTCATGATGGGCCTCCACTTGTTGGGCCTGACCATGGTGGATGGACAAATTCTCTGGCTCTTTCTACCCATCTTCCCCACCCTCCTGTGGGTGAACTACGGCTATCGCGCGAGCTTGGTCAGCATACTGACCATGGGCTTTGCAGGAGTTATCCTGTTCGGTCCCGGGAACATGCTCGTTTTACTGGCATATATACTTATGACTACCCTTGCCCTAGGACTTGGCCTCCGGCAAAAGATGCGGTCTAGCGTCATTCTACTCATGCTGACCGGTGTCTTTCTCTTGCTGAGTGTGTTCGTCCTACGGAGCCAGGCCCTACAAATGGGTCTGTCCATGACCCAGTTGGTTACTAACCTGATGGAGGATTCCAAGTCGGTCTTTGTGGCCACCTACGGCATGGATAACGCAGAAGCCATGTGGAAACAGTTGGTCTACACAGCCCAGTTGTCCTTTCCGTCCATGATCATGATGATGTCGGCCTTATTGGCTGGTGGTTATTTTGTTGTCGTCCGGTCGGTGATGAAGATCATGAAGCACCCGTTAACACCGGTGGACCACTTTAAGGACTTCTGCCTGCCTCGCAACATGGGGCTAGGCTTGCTGATCATGTTGGCCATGGCTTATATATTCGGGGCGCTCGGTTGGGCTGACCAAACGGCACTCATGTACAATGTCTTTACGCCTGTAGCCTCCCTGCTCAGCGTTCAGACCCTGGCAGTACTGGCTTATTATCTGCAGGAAAAACTGCCCAAGCCAGTGGCCGTCTTGATTTTGACCACTTGTGTGCTTTTCATGGGGATATTGATTCATCCATTTATCCTTGTGGGGATTTTAGATTTGCAATTTGACTTTAGAAAACGGATGACCCGGGTGGGTCAGGAGGACTAAATTCATGGGCAACAATCGTTCCTCAAAACTCTTTCCAAGTGAAAACGGCTTGTATTTATGGATTATTGCTTTCCTGGTTCTTTTGCTGACCCTTTTTGAGCCCCTCCTGGGGATTGCAGGTTTGGGCCTTCTGGGCTACCTGAATTTCCACAACTGGCGACAGGGCAAGCAGAGAAGCAAGCGGTGGCAAAAATACATAGAGTCCTTGTCCAGTGATATTGATTCAGCGGCCCGGTATGCCATTTTAAACTTGCCTATTCCCCTTACCCTGGTGGATTTAGACGGCAAGATTTCCTGGTATAACTCCAAGTTTTCAGAGATGGTCGATAAAAAAGATATCCTGGGTCAGGACTTAAAGAGCCTGGTGCCACAAATGGATGTGGAGGATATTATTGAGGATGATGATGTCCGGGAAATCCGCCTGGGAGATCGCTATTATCATGTGCTTCATAACCTGGTGAAACTGGGAGATGAAGAGGACGACCGTCTGATCATGATGCTTTACTGGATTGATCAAACAGAGTTTGTCAGTGTCCAGGAGAAGTATGACGATGAACGTCCTATTGTAGCCCTGGTCCAGGTGGACAACTACGATGATGTTCTTAACGATTCTAAAGAAGAGAAGCGTCCTGTGATCAAGGCTGAAATTGATCAGAAAATCAAACTCTGGGCCACTCGAATGAACGGCCTGATGAAGAAGTTTGGGGACGATAAATACTTAGTCATTTTTGAGAGCAAGTTCCTGGAGAACTTAGAAGCCAAGCGCTTTACTATCTTGGACGAACTGCGGGAAATTGAAGTGGGCAACCGCTTCCCCATTACCCTGTCCATAGGGGTTGGGGTCAATGGCAGAAGTTTTAGCCAGCTGGAAGAACACGCCTATTCCTCCTTGGAACTGGCCCTGGGCCGTGGTGGTGACCAGGCTGTGGTTCGTAAAAAGGGCAACTTTGAGTTTTACGGTGGTAAAACCAAGGCAGTTGAAAAGCGCAATAGGGTTAAGGCCCGGGTCATTGCCCATGCATTTAGACCCCTAATTGATGAGTCTTCCAAGGTCTTTATTATGGGTCACAAGTATCCGGACATGGACGCCTTTGGTGCAGCCATTGGGGTTTACCGGGCAGTCATGAACCGGGGTAAGGACGGCTATATTGTCCTTAACGAAGTCAATGAGTCAATACTCAACGTCTATAACGTCTTTGGGGATGATCCCAACTACAAGTTTATTACTACAGAAGAAGCCCTGGAACTTTTGGATTTTAACACCCTGCTGGTCGTGGTGGACACCCACCGGCCAAGTTTTACTGAAGCACCTGAACTCCTGGACTCCAAGCTAAAAGTGGTCCTTTTTGACCATCACCGCAGGGGAACAGAGTTTATTGATAATGCTGTACTGAAGTACACAGAACCCTATGCCTCGTCCACCAGTGAACTGGTTACGGAAATCCTGCAGTACATGGAAAACAACATGTACTTGAACAAGCAGGAGGCGGAAGCCCTCTTGGCTGGTATTACCGTGGACACCAAGAGTTTTACCTTTAAAACCGGCGTGAGGACCTTTGAGGCAGCCTCTTTACTTAGACGGTTTGGAGCCGACACTACAGCGGTACGTCAGCTCTTCCAAGACGACTTGTCGACCTTTATTCACAAGTCGCAAATTGTCTCCAGTGCGACCATTTACAATAATGAGATCGCCATATCCGTCTATGCTGATGACATTCCCAATGCCCAGTTGGTAGCGGCCCAAAGTGCCGACGCCCTCCTCAACATTCGGGGGATTACCACCTCCTTTGTGATTGGGCGTAAGCTGGAGGGAGAGGTCTTCATCAGTGGTCGGTCCTTGGGAGACGTTAATGTCCAGGTGGTCCTGGAGAAAATCGGTGGTGGTGGCCATATGGAAGTGGCCGGTGCCCAGTTTAGAGACAAATCAATGGACGAGGTGAAGGACCTACTCATCGAAGCCATTAATGCATATGTCAGCGAGGAAGGAGAATAACCATGAAAGTCATTCTACTAAAAGACATTAAAGGAACAGGTAAAAAAGGTGATGTAATCAATGCAAGTGATGGACACGCTCGAAACTACTTAATTCCAAGAGGTCTAGCTAAGGAAGCAACAGACGGCAATGTAAGTGCCATGCAGCACCAAAAGGCTTCCCTTGATAAGCGTAACCTAGAGGTTCTAGACGCAGCAAAAGAACTACAGAAAAAAATTGAAACCCTAACTGTCAAGTTCCAGGCAAAGTCCGGAGACGCAGGTAAGCTCTTTGGTTCCATTACCAACAAGGACGTAGCGAAAATGCTCAAGCAGCAGTATGGTGTGGAAGTGGAAAAGAAGAAGATCAAGATGGACCAGATCAAAACACTGGGGACAACCAATGTAGAGATCAAGCTTCACCCCAAGGTGACTGCCAAGCTGAAGGTAGAAGTTACTGAGCAATAAAAGCATACTTTTTGCAAGCAATTCGACCCTGTCGGATAACGAGGCCTCCCGGTTAACTGGGAGGCTTTTTTCGTGGGAAGATTCATGTGGACCTTGATTTGACTGGCTTGCGGCGGATTGTCCTGGGGCTTGTTCCCTTGGTTTCATACGTATCATTACGAAATTGTAAATTTGAAAGGGCAGGGTTTAGGGGTGCCTTTATCCAATAGAATAACAAAGCTGAATATTCTAAAAATTTACGAATTGGGACATGGAGGAGAGCATGCACGAAAAATTGGTTGGGAATATAGGAAAAGTAATCATCGGAAAAGATGACGTTGTAATGAAACTCATGACGGCTCTGTTGGCTGGAGGCCACGTCCTCATAGAAGATGTACCGGGGGTAGGAAAGACAACCATGGCCAAGGCCTTGGCCAAGTCCATAGACTTGAGCTTTCAGCGGATTCAGTTTACACCGGACTTGTTACCTTCAGATATCTTAGGGGTGTCTATTTATAATCGAGAGGCAGACGCCTTTGTCTATAAAAAAGGGCCAATCTTTAGTCAGATTATCCTGGCAGACGAGATCAACCGTGCGTCACCCAAGACCCAGTCCTCCTTACTGGAGGCCATGGAAGAGCGCCAGGTAACCATGGACGGGGTGACCCACACCATGGAGGAGCCCTTTATGGTTTTGGCCACTCAGAACCCCATTGAGTACGAGGGGACCTTCCCCCTTCCTGAGGCCCAGTTGGACCGATTTATCATGAAACTGTCCATAGGGTATCCGGACAAGTCACAAGAGATGGACATCCTGGCCAAGTTACAGGGTCGAGACCACCTGTCCTTGATTAGTTCGGTTTTGGCCGGGGCAGATGTACTGGCCATGCGGGAAGAAGTGGACCAAATCCATGTGGAGCCGGCGATTTGGGAGTATATTGTCGACATTACAAGACGAACTAGAGAGTCCGACGAGATCGTACTGGGTGCGTCACCCCGAGCTAGCTTGGCCCTCTATAAGACAGCGCGGGCCCATGCCTACTTGGCAGGTCGAACCTATGTCTTGCCTGAGGATGTCAAAGCCTTGGCGCCAGATGTCCTGTCCCACCGTTTGATTATTAAACCAGAGGTTCGCTATAAGGGTCGTACACCAAAGACGGTTATTGAGGACATTCTTCAGTTTGTGCGTGTACCCAAGGTGATGGATAAATGAGAAACAGAATAGTATTTCTACTGGGGCTTGGGGTCGCCATAACCATGGCACTGCTCACCGGTGGACGCTTTCTGTATTTGATTGCCGTTTCCATGATGTTGGTGTATGTGGGATCGTGGCTGATTCTCAAAATTAACGCACGAAATTTATTCCTCTTTTTCAATGTGTCCGGAGAAGTCCTTTCCGTTGGTGACTCCATCCGCATTGAATACAAGTTATCCAATATGCGTATGCTACCGGTGGCCTATGGTCGCATGGCCTTCCATGTGTCCAGACGCCTGGGGGACATGGAGTTTCCTTCGGAGACGGCCTATTTTGGTCCCTACCAAATGATCAGCATTCGCAAGGACGTGGTCTGTAAAAACCGGGGCTATTATGACGTTGGACGCCTAGACGTCTTGCTCAAGGACCCTCTTGGCTTATTTGAGCACCACATGAGTTTTGACAAGGCCATTGATCTTACGGTTTATCCAACCGTCCACCCCATTGAACGTTATGACCTGCCTTCAAGAGAATTCTTTGGCCGGGTGAGTGTGCCCTTTACAACCCATGAGGACTATACGAGCCTCAAGAAGATCAGGCCCTTTAACGAAGGGGACAACCTCAAAAAGGTCCACTGGAAGTTGTCCGGTAAGATGGACCAGCTCATGGTTAAGGAGTTTGAGTTGGCGGCCTCGACCAAGGTCTATATTTTAGTTGATGGCTATAAAGAGACCATTGGTATGAAGGAAATGAATATCCAAGACGGCTTGGCTGAGATTGCGGTCTCCCTGAGCCACTATTTCCTCATGCGCCAAATTGAAGTGTCCATGTTGCTGGGCACCCATAACCGGTCCAAGTTAGATGGGAAGGACATGGGCCAGTTCACCATGTTCCTGGAGGAACTGACCGGTTATGCCCCCGATGGGCTACTACCTTATCCCAAGTTTGTTCATTCTGAAGCCAGCAAACTTTACTATGGGTCAACCATTATTAATGTGACAGACAAATTGACAGAACCCCTTTTCCAAACCCTCCTAGGACTCCTGGACAAGCGAACCGATGCCCAGGTCATCCTGTTTGGGAGTGAAACAGAACCAGGTGAGGAAGAGCGAATTGCATACTTGAACTCCAAGGGTGTTCGGACAGTCCGAATACCAGAGCGTTCAATGATTTCACAGTTATTGGAGGCGACCTATGCGCAAGCGAATTGATCAAGTGGAATGGTTAGCTGGCGCCTTGATGTTGGGCTCTTTGTCCATGACGGTTGCCCTGGCCCTAAGAATGGAACTTTCCTTGTTCCGTGTGTTTTTTATCACCATCGGCCTTTGGTTGGTCCAGCACCTCCTGTGGCCCCTACGCAAAAAACTAACCCCTCTTCTTTGGATGGGCATGGCCCTCTTAACGCCTTTAGGCCTGCATTATTTGCCGGACCAGTACCAGACAGGCGTTCGCCTTCGTCATGAGGGTTATATGATATGGGGGGATTACCTGGTGGAGACCTTGCACCTGGAGTCAATCCCCGACTTTGTTAGTTGGTTTGTGGACGCCTTTTATGCCCGGGCTGAAGGGTCTTTTGCGGCTTTTGAGTCCGTATTGATCTTGCTCCTGTCCCTGGTTGTTATTACGGTGACCTACCGCCTGATCTTTAAGGGACGGCACTTTGGCTGGTTCTTGTTCCCCATCGCCTTTTACATGCAACAGTGGTACAACTACACAGAGGGGATTTCCCTGCTCTTTAGTATGTACTTTGTTGGTTTCTTGGCCATAGCAGGCTCCCAAGTCCAATGGAAGTACCTGCAGAAAGACGAGTCAGACAAGGTGGTTTTGGTCAACTACCGCAAACACAAGCTCCAGCGATACCTGCTGGTCTTTGGCTTAGTCTTTGTGGTCCTGGGGAACTTGGTGACTGCAGTGGTTCCAGTGGGGTCCATCAACTCAGCACTTTCTGAGTTGGTCCCCAATATTGTGGACGTGAGAACGGGTTACGCCAAGCCATCCATGCAACTCTTTAGTTTTGGAAAGACCATGTATGAGCCCTACCCAGGCAGCCTGGGTGGACCTGTTGAGCCAGACACCCGCCTACTCATCCTTAAAGTATTTTCAGACCGTCCTACCCAGTATTTAAGGGGACGGGCCATGACCAGATACAATGGGGAACGGTGGTTCAACGAAAACACGGCTTATACCAACTACAATGATTTTCCCGAAAGGCTAGGGGAGTCCTATGACCTGGATGATCGTTTTGAAATCACGGTCCTCCCCCAAAATATTCAAACCATGACCCTCTTCGCCCCCCTAGGGGTTGCAGAAATTGACCTCAATGAAGACCAGGTCTTCTCCAACTCAGACGACGCCCTGTATTACAAGCGGAAGTCCTTTGAAGGGGGCCTCTTAAGTTATACGGTACGCAGTGTCGGTTCCTCCATGTTACTGGAAGACCGAGACCGGTATTTGGAACTTCCCAGGAGTTATGATAACCGAATTAAGACCCTTGCAGCAGATATAACCAAGGGACTTGAGACGGACAGGGAAAAGATGACCGCCCTGACCAACTACCTGCGGGAGACCTATCCCTACAACCTAAATGTGAGTGTTCCACCCCCAGGCGTGGATTTTGTGGCTCATTTCCTCTTTGACGAAAAGCAGGGTTATTGTACCTACTTTGCCACTGCTCTGTCGACCATGGGGAGAAGTGTTGGGGTACCAACCCGCTATGTAAATGGCTACTTGCTTCCCAATAAAAAGGCCCGTGACGGCACCTACGACGTATATGGCGACCGGGCCCATGCCTGGACAGAGGCCTATATTGAAGGAGAAGGGTGGCAGATATTCGAGGCGACACCGGCCTATGCAGCATTATCTGTAGGCACGGGCGCATCGGAAAATGAAATTGAAGCGGCAGCTCAGGAGGAAACAGGAGAGTCCACTGGTGGTCAGGTCAACCCAGGGGAGCTGCCAGAAAACCTAGACTTCAAAGAAGGCCTTCTGGAGGACGAGTTTGAAGGGATTGACTTCTCAGGTGGACTCCAGCAAGAGGAACAGGCAGACTACACAGGTATTATGCTGGTGGTCTTGTATGGTGCCTTGGGTCTGGGTGCCCTGGCAGGTTTGGTTATTGTTGTGATGACCAAGCGTTATTTCGACTTTGGCCCCCTACGCAAGCGGGCTGTGCGTTACATTTATTATGTGGACCAACTCATTGAGGAAGACGGCTTGTCTCAGTCACCTGGATCGCGACTCCGAGCCTACCTAATCAATATGCCTGAGCATCGACGACCATTTTCTGTGGGCAGCATAGGTGGTATAATAGACAAGATCAACAAACTGTTATATGGCCAGGGGCAATTGAATGCCCAGGATATGATAGAACTACAGAAAATCGCGAAAGCCGTGGAGCGAAACCAAGGAGCCATGTTCGGAAAAATGAGCTATTGGATGAGCAAGCGGTAGGAGGCAAGCATGGAAGGTTTGGGCAAAATCCCACCACATAGTATAGAAGCAGAACAGTCGGTACTTGGTGCCATGATCCTTGACAAGGACGCCATTACGGAAGTTACCGATGTTATTAAAACTGACGATTTTTATAAGGAAGGGCACCGGATTATTTACGGTGCCATTCTTTCCTTGTACAACCGCAATGAACCCGTGGACATGGTTACCATGTCAGACCAACTGATCCAGGACGCCATGTTGGAGTCTGTTGGCGGCCTTGACTACCTGTCCCACTTGACCAGTGCCGGGGTTGTAACGACCAATGCCCGCCACTATGCCATGATCATTGAGGAAAAGGCCATTCTGCGCCGCTTGATCAAGGCGTCCAGTGAGATTATTGAGCAGGGCTATGACTCCAAAAAGGCAGACGCCCTACTGGAGATGGCGGAAAAGTCCATCTTTGATATTTCTCAGAACAAGAACCGTGAAGGCCTAGAGTCCATCAAAGACGTCCTGTTTGTAGCCTACGAAAACATTGAGAAAATGTATGGCCACGACGGCGGACTGACGGGGATCACCACCGGCTTTATTGACCTGGACGGCAAGACGTCTGGTCTACAGCGGTCTGACCTCATTCTTGTGGCAGCCCGTCCGTCCATGGGGAAGACAGCCTTTTCCCTGAACCTGTGTCAGAATGTGGCTCTCAAGGGCAAGGGGGTTGTAGCCATCTACTCTCTGGAAATGTCCAATGAGCAGCTGGTTCAGCGTATGCTCAGTGCCGAGTCCCACATTCCCCTAGGCAAGATCCGTAATGGAGAACTGGAAGACCAAGACTGGGTGGATTTGACCCGGGGCATGGGCAACTTGTCCCAGGCCAAGATCTTTATTGATGATACACCTGCCATTTCTGTTATGGAAATGCGGGCCAAGTGCCGGCGTTTGAAAATGGAACATGGTCTAGACATGATCATGATTGACTACCTCCAGCTTATGACGGGTGAAGGGGAGTCCAGACAGCAGGAAATCTCTAATATTTCCCGGTCCCTCAAGGCCCTGGCCCGTGAGATGGACTGTCCTGTAGTGGCCCTGTCCCAGCTGTCCCGTGCACCAGAACTCCGTGCAGACCATAGGCCTATCCTGTCTGACCTTCGTGAATCCGGCGCCATCGAGCAGGATGCCGATATCGTTATGTTCCTCTACCGGGATGAGTACTACTTCCCGGACTCAGAGAAAAAAGGAATTGGCGAGATCATTATCGCCAAGCAGCGTAACGGTGAAACGGGTACTGTAGAGCTAACGTGGCTTGGCCAATTTACCAAGTTTGTAAATTTAGAACGAGAGTTTAATAACTAAGATCATTCCAGTAGACAATGCACCTAGGCCAGTCTTTATCACAGGGGACCTACTTTATGGCATTACAGATCCGGCGCATGCGCCGCAATGACTTGGAACAATTGACAAGGTGGGGCAAGCATAATGACCCGAGATTCTACCACTATAGTTTCCCCTACCGGGAGCCTGCTGACTTGGACTTGTGGTTTCGAAAGAAGCAGCGGCCTGTCAGCCGATTTATCTATGCCATTGACGTGGACGGCCGGGTGGTTGGCTTTGTGACCCTGAAGAATATCCAGTGGTTTAAACTCATGGGGGAAATGGGGATCACCCTTGACCCCAATTACCTGGACCGGGGAATTGGTACCAAGGCCATTGTCCTGTATCTGAATCATGTTTTTCGATTCATTGGCCTGCAACGGATTTGGTTGCGAACAGCCATCTTTAATAAGAGGGCCATTCGGACTTATGAAAAAGTAGGGTTTGAAGTTTATGAGCACAGAGAAGAAGCTTATGAGGAACAAGCCTTTATCAATGAGATTTATGGCCGATTTGACCATTTTCGTTTGGCTAAAAAGCAACTGATGACAGACTATGTTTATATGGAAATGACCAAGCAGGCCTTTGACAGTCAGTATGGCAAGGTGAAATAAGTCACAACAGCACGCATCTATATGCGTGCTGTATTAATTTTATACAATGTACGTGCTTAGAACCGAACGTTAATGAGGTGGAACGTTGAAAACGTACCAAAAGCACGTTGACGAAGTAGGGTTCCTTTGGTAGGATAAGCCTGTGAAGTTCGGAATGGACAATGAAAAGAGGTGCAAAATGTCTACAGTAGTAATCGTAGGTTCCCAGTGGGGCGACGAAGGCAAAGGAAAAGTCATTGACTACTTGTCTGCTGAAGCAGATGTAGTTGTCCGCGGTCAAGGTGGCAACAACGCAGGACACACCGTGGTTGTAGGAGACCAGAAGTATGCCCTACACCTAATTCCATCGGGTATCCTATATGACGAGACCATTAACGTGATTGGCAATGGTGTTGTTATTGACCCAGAAAGCATTCTTAAAGAAATTGACGGTCTACATGATCGAAACATATCTTCAGACAATATTCGTATTTCTGATCGTGCCCACGTGATCTTCCCCTACCACAAGGAGCTGGACAAGCTCAGCGAGGAAGCCCGGGGAGACGCAAAAATTGGTACGACAAAAAAGGGCATTGGCCCCTGTTACATGGACAAGGTAGAACGTTCAGGTATTCGTATTTGTGACCTGATGGACGAGGCCATGTTCGAAAAGAAGTTCAGAGCCCAGATGGCCCGTAAGAACGATATCATCGTGAAGCTTTATGGCGGCCAGCCCCTACCAGTGGAAGAAACCCTGGAAGCTTACAAGGGTTTTGCCAAGCGCCTAAGGCCTTACGTGGCAGACACAACTCGAATTGTCTTCGACGCTGTTAAGGCAGACAAGCGGGTTCTTCTGGAAGGTGCCCAGGGCAGTCTGCTGGACATCGACTTTGGTACGTACCCGTATGTAACCAGCTCCCACCCCGTGTCGGGCGGATTCTCCATCGGTTCTGGCATTGGTCCAAACACCATTGAAGAAGTACTGGGCATTACCAAGGCCTATACCACTCGCGTTGGTGAAGGTCCTTTTGTTACAGAACTGGACAACGAGGTTGGAGACCAAATCCGTAAGCAGGGTAACGAGTTTGGCACGACGACAGGACGACCAAGACGATGCGGTTGGTTGGACACTGTGGTTGTGGAATACGCTGCCCGTGTCAATGGCATGACGTGTATGTCCCTCATGTTGCTGGACGTCCTCACTGGATTTGAAGAAGTGAAGATTTGTACCGCCTACCAGTATGGTGACCAGGTGATCTGTGACTATCCTGCCAGCCTAGAAGTTCTGGAAAAGTGTGAGCCGATCTATGAGACCCTACCCGGTTGGACAGAGGACATTTCCGGCGCTACCAGCTTTGAAGAACTACCCCAAGCGGCACAAAACTATGTGACGCGTATTGAGGAACTGACAGGCGTACCTGTGAAGATCGTTTCCATTGGTCCAAAGCGGTCTCAGACCATTATCCGTGACCGTATTTACCGTCGATAACGAATAGGAGACCCATTTTAATAAGTGGGCTCTAAGTCAATAAAAAAAGGCTAGTACGATGAATCCTCTGGATTTCATTGTGCTAGCCTTTTTGCTTATCTGATATTTGCTTCACCGTCTCGGCGACGCTTGTTAATACGGATGTCGGGTCCGACGAATTGGTACATTTCAAAATTTCCAACCAAGCGGGACAGGAGTCGGGTGGTATAGGTGTCTCCGATCACGTCTGGTGCATAGTTACTGGAAATAATCATGGACTTTCTGTCATTGAGGCGGTCTTCAATAATACTCAGGAGTTCTGACACAGAGTAGGCCGTTCGGTTTTCTGCACCCAGGTCATCGATGATGAGTAGGTCTGCCATCCGGAAGAGCTTGGTCGTTTCCATGGCGGCAGGGTCATTGTCAAAAGAAGCCATGCGGATGGAGTCAATCACATTGCTGGCGGAACTGTAGACCACCGAGTGGCCTTGCTTGATCAAGTCCATGGCTACACACCGGGTTAGGAAGGTCTTTCCTGTACCTGGAGGGCCGTGAAGGAACCAAAAGTTGGGGGCTTGATCGAACCGCATGACAAACTTCTGGGCGTTTTCGTAGGCCTCCTGCATGAGCTTGCTCTGGGAAAGCCCCTTTTCATTTTCCAGACTTGAAAACAAGGTGATATCAAAGGCTTCGAAGTTTTCTGAAGTGAGGGCCTTTTCCATCCCAGAGTCCCTGAGGAGCATCATGGACAGGTGGCTAAAGTAGCAAGAGCACCGCTTTTGGTTGGGTGCTGATCCAACAAAACCTGTGTCTCCACACTTGTTGCAGTGACTCACAGCCTGAAGGTAGTCCGGTGCAAAACCATTGTCTGTGAGTAAGACGGATTTCAGCTTTTGAAACTCCTTGGTCATGAGTTCCAAGGTTTGGGCAACCCCGTCAGTGGACTGGTTTAAGATGGACTCCTTGAGGAGTTTGGAGCGTTCTGCCTGAAAGTCCTTTTCCAACTTGGATAAGGAAGGGATTTTGTCATAAACCCTTTGTTTCCTGCGCTTTTGTTCCCGTTCATTCTCATTTTGTAGGAGGTCATAGACCCGTTGAATCTCTCTGGAATAGTAGCTCATCTAATTCCTACTTTCTGGACTTTGTGATGTCGTTGATCTCATCAAGGCTCAGGTCATAGTCGTGATTTTGTATATTGCGGTACTCATCCAATTTCGATTTATATTGTTTTGACGCTTGATCAATCCGGTTTTTAATGGTTTGCTGGCGGTCTTCCTTGTGTTTGGCCTTGTCTTGCTGGTAGTCCTCAATGGACCTGATCCCCTCTGCATGGAGTCGCTGCATGACCGGGTTGATATAGTTGAGGTTTTTCCGGTCTTGGAGGACCATGTCCCCCAGCACATGGAGGATTAGCTCAGAACTGAGACCGTAATCGTCCAGCCAGCGGTCAAATGATGCTGTTTCCACCGGTGCTAGACTCTCATTCTTTTTGCCAAGGGCCGTTTTAAAGGAATAGTAGATGGCATTTCTTGAGCTGAAGTTCTGGCTAAAGGATACCACGTCGGAGACAGAGGTAAAGCCCTTTTCATGCCAGTTATAGACACACTTTTTCATATAGCCAAGAAAACTACGGATCTGTTTGATGTTGTTTTTATTGGCAAAGTTGGAGTGGCTGGCAGTGACCTTAATGGCGTGCTCCACCAACTCATGGTTATTGTCCACGTCTGCAAGGATTTCAAAAAGGTCGTTCATGGCACTCACAGGGACTTCGTTGGAGTTGAGCCCTCTTCTAAAAGTGGCTAACAACTTCTTGTTTCGGTCTTCTTCAATCCGCCGTTGTACCAGTTGGTCCACTTGGTCCTTACGGATGTACTCGTCTCCCAAGGAAGAGCGTTCCACATAATTGGAGGATAAGATCCGCTGCCGCAGAGACGTGAACTTGTAGGACATGTTATCAGCTGTACTACCCGGCTGGGGAATGATCAGTTTCAGTTGTTCTAGGACGCCAAGGGACTGTAAGACGGTTTCCACGTCCATGTGGAGTTCATTGGACAACATTTTCGCAGTGATGTTGGAGAACTGACCGGCAGAATAGAGGTAGTTCATGTACAAGTAGACTTTCAGGTCTTCTCCACTGAGGCTGGGCATAAGACCAGACACGAAAAGGTGTTCAATTTGAAAGGTACCAAAATCATAGTTCAACGTGTTCTTTTTCAAGTCTACTCCCTCCTAATTTTTCCGTTCGTCTTCTTCGATTATATCAAAAAAAATCATGAATGATCATTATACCACAAACAAACCTAGCCTAAACAGAAACTTGCCATTTTCAGTTTTTGCACCCATACTTGTATGATATACTGAGTTAGAATGAGATAAATCTGTCAATCCATTATCGTATTGAAATAGATATGGGGTCTATATATGAAGAGAAATAGATGGGGTGATCGGATCACCGATGGTCTTGCACGGGGAGTTGCCGCCCTGGCAAAGCCAATTTACACCCAATTTGATAACAATAAGCGCACCAAGCGACTTCGTCAACGGTACAAGGGCCCAAGGTCCAGACGCTGGGATATGCGCTATCAAGCAACGCAGTTTTTCCGTACATATAAATTGCCCATCACTGGGGCAGTTGTTGTTGTGCTCTTAGCGGGTTCCTTAACCTGGTTGGCAACGGGCATTTCAATGGACACAGCGGCACCGGGTTCTGTGGAACAAGCCTTGGCTGCTGCAGAAGCTACAGATTTGGTTGCTGAAGAAGCAGCGGTGGCGCCAAAAGCTATGAACGCCCTGGAAGTCTCCTTGCGTGAGCAAGTGTGGAAGGCCATGAACATTGGGGTTGTAGGGTATGACCTCATGATTAACGACTTTGACGCGGGTTATTTTGCTCAAAAGAAAGAAGCCCAACAAGTGGTGGATCAGCTGATTGGTCTTTACTTGCCCATTGAAGAGGATACAGAAACAGATATTATTCGGACCTACTTCAAACAAGATGTAGACGTGGTTCAAACCTACCATCCAATTTCAGAAATCATTGGGTCACGTACACCAGAGGAAACCCTAGACTATATTGTACGGGGGACCAATGAGCAAAAAAGACACATTGTAGAAAAGGGTGAAAACTTCTGGGTTCTAGCCAAACGGTTTAGCCTCGATGTTTCTGACCTTTTAAAAGCCAATCCAGACGTGATTCCAGAACGACTTCAGATTGGACAGGAGATCAGTTTGATCGTCCCTAGACCCTTGATTAGCGTTTATACAGTAGAATATGCAGAGTATAATGACGAAATTGCTTATGAAATTGAGTACGAAGACAATGCGGGTATGTACAAGGGTGAATATAAGACGAAGGCCAATGGGGAAAAGGGTAAGCAGTTTGTAAAAGCCGAAATCTACCGCGAAAATGGCCGTGAAGTGGGTCGTAAGATCCTTGAAAGTGAAGTGCTGGCAGAACCGACAACTAAAGTGGTTTACAGGGGAACCAAGAATCCACCTCCTAGAAAGGGAACGGGTTCTTTTGCAAAACCAACGAGTAGAGGTTACATCACATCTGGCTTTGGCTGGCGATGGGGTCGACGACATAATGGAATTGATATTGGGATACCTATTGGAACTGATGTGAAGGCTGCTGATGGCGGTGTGGTCGTGTTTTCTGGGACAAAGGGCGGATATGGTAAAGCTATTGTCATAGATCACGGAGCTAATATGCAAACGTTGTACGCCCACAATTCTAAATTGCATGTAAAAGTAGGCGATAAGGTTTTCAAAGGCCAAATTATTGCAACTAGTGGAAATACTGGACGTAGCACTGGACCACACTTGCACTTTGAGATCAAAAAAAATGGCGTTCCTCAGAATCCAACAAAATATATCCGATATTAATCAACACAGGCAAAAGAGATTTGCCTGAGCTACGGTGGTATGTCTGTCGTAGCTCATTTCATATGCAGGACACTGTCATACGGCAGGGTACACTGTGATACAATGGTATTCAAAAACAAGAATGAGGTGAAAGTATGGATAAGAAAATTCTAGTCGTTGACGATGAAAAACCGATTTCTGATATTATTAAATTCAACTTGGTGAAGGAAGGCTTTACGGTAGTGACAGCCTTTGATGGGGAAGAGGCCATCCGTCTTTTCGAACAGGCAGATCCTGACCTGGTTTTACTGGATATTATGCTACCCAAAATGGACGGTTTTCAGATTTGTAGAAAAATCCGTGAAAAGTCTGTTACACCTATCATCATGCTGACGGCAAAGGAAGAGGAAGTGGACAAGGTACTGGGTCTAGAACTGGGTGCCGATGACTATATAACAAAACCCTTTGGCATGAGAGAACTTATTGCCCGGGTAAAGGCAAACCTGAGACGGATTGACTTGGATGGTACCATTGAGGCCACCCAATCCAACCTAATCGAGTCCGGCGATCTCACCATAGACCTGGATCGGTATGAAGTGTCTAAAAAGGGTGAGATCATTGAATTGACCCTTCGTGAGTTTGAACTTCTTAAGTACCTGGCTTCCCAGGAAAACCAGATTTTCTCTCGGGAACAGCTCCTTAAAGACGTTTGGGGTTATGAGTACTTTGGTGACATTCGTACAGTAGACGTAACCGTTCGTCGTCTTCGTGAAAAGATCGAGGATGACTCCAGTAGTGCCAAGTATGTCCTCACCAAGCGGGGTGTGGGCTACTACTTCAGGAGGGCATAAAGCATGTTTCGAAGTATTCGATGGCGTTTTATCATCATATACTTCATGTTAGTTTTCATAGCCATGATCATTGCGGGACTGTTTATTATTCAGTCCTTTTCACAATACCATTTTTCCTTTGCAACCAATGAACTCACCGTTTTATCCGGTGAGTTATTGCCTACTTTGGAGAAGTACGATTCCCTTGGTGCCCATGAGCAAAGTATTCAACAAATGATTGATAACTTTAGGGCCGTGGGTATCGACAAGGAAATTTTTGTTGTGGACGGCAATGACCATAGTATAATTGCAACCACGTCAGAGGGCTCAACCAGTTATGTTACAGAAGTACTGCTGTCCAAATTACTGACCCAGGCCATGTTGGGGAATGTGGCAGACGACACTCGGAATTATACCAATGGAACAAATGAAGTACGAACACAAGATATGGCATTTCCCATTACCAATGGTGACCGGGTGATTGGGGTCTTGTACCTGCGGTCTGACCTATCCGGAATTTTTGACACCATGAATGAGTCCATCAACATTGTTGTCCGGGCCATTCTCCTGTCATCCCTCTTTACCATTGTATTGGGCTTCTTTGTTGCCCGTACCATTACAGACCCCATTAATGATGTAACCATGCGGGTGGCCAAGCTTGCCCAAGGGGACTTTGACCAGGTGGTCGAAGTCCGGTCTGATGACGAAATTGGCCAGCTAGCGGACACCTTTAACTACCTGACGGGTAGGCTCAATACCAGTATGCAGGAGATTTCCAGAGAAAAAAGTAAGCTGGAAGCGATCATTCATTATATGGACGACGGCCTCATTGCAGCTGACATGGATGGAGACATTATCCACTTAAACCCCAAGGCCAAGGAACTTTTGGACTTGGAAGGAGAGGTTGTGTCCGTCGACCAAGTTTTTCAGGACATGGACACCAACCTGTTCACTGAGTATATTCATGGCGTCAGTGAAGACGCAGTTGGAGGCCGGGTCGAGGCCTTTGGTCAGAAGTACCTGAAATTTAGCTTCGCACCCTTTGCCAACGAATGGGGTGAACAGGGGGGGATCGTATATCTGATCCAGGACATTACGGAACAACATATCCTGGAGGACATGAGGCGGGAGTTTGTGGCCAATGTATCTCACGAGCTCAAAACCCCACTGACCAGTATCAAGAGTTATACAGAGACTATCATTGATGGTGCCATTGAGGATCGGGAAATGACTATGCGCTTCTTGGACGTGGTCAATTCTGAGGCAGACCGGATGAGCCGTCTGGTCCGTGACCTCCTGCAACTGTCTAACTTTGACGCAAGAAAAATTGTATTTGATTACGAATACAATGACTATATCACCCTCATTCAGAAGTCCATCATGAAAGTAGATCCAACGGCCAAGGAAAAGGGCCACGAGATCAAAATGATTATGGACGAAGAAGAAATTGTGGGTTATTTTGATTATGACCGGATTGAGCAATTGATCCTGAATGTCTTGTCCAATGCCATCAAGTATACGACGGTGGACGGAAAAATCCGTGTTTATGTGTCACGAAGTGACCAGATCATTAGTATTCGAGTAGACGATTCAGGTATTGGTATTTCCAAGAGACACCTGCAACGGATATTTGAACGATTCTATCGGGTGGACAAGGCCCGGTCCAGGGGAATGGGTGGTACAGGCCTCGGCCTTTCCATTGCCAAGGAAATCGTGGAAGCCCATGGGGGGGGAATCGAGGTAGAGTCAGAGGTTGGTAAGGGTACGAGTGTCAAGTTATGGATCCCGGTTGAGCCAGAAATCCACAGCTAAAGTCGAATCCTGTCGTTTTGTGTAATTCAACGGTAAGCGGGTTGTAATTGTTCTGTAACATAACCCATATATACTGAAATAAATACTAGAAGTAGATTGACTATTATATGTGTGGGGGTATCTGCTATGTTGCGAAAAGCGCTAGCAATTACTTTGTGTGCTATGCTCCTGGGAGCAGCACCCATCCTAAGTTTTGCAGACGACAATTTCATAAAAGCTGTTTCCGAAGGGGAAATGGTTCATGATATCGAGATCCTCGAACCTGCGATCGGCCTTTCGAAGACCGTTATTGTCCGTGAGATTCTACCGATTTCAATTCGTGTTCATGGAGACCAAAAGGTAAACGTCAGCTTTTATCGTTTACCCAAGGCCCTAGAAATGATTAAGTCAGACCAGGAAGAACCTGCAGAAACAGATGATACAGTAACTGCGCTGAAGAAGGATATTGTACAGTCCTTTACGAGTGTCAAAGAACAAGCCTTGCCATTGGAGCCTGCAAAGGACGAGCCAAAGGCAGCAGAGGTCAAATCGGTTATTACCATTCGCAAGGAGCCTGTGATCAAAAGCGAACGTGAAACAGAGGAAGACCCTCTGGTGAAACGGGAAGCGGTCATTGGAGCCTTTAAAGAAGCCGTGTCCAAGGTTGAAGAAGAAAAGAAGCTTTGTGACATTGCTGAAGCGACACTAAATGATCTACAGGGTGTGTCTACAGATATCATTGTGAGCACACAAGACCAAAAGGCAATCACTGCTGCTGAACTAGCCTATAACCGAGCGGTTAGACGTATGGAAACAGCAGAGGAAGCCTATGACCTGGCCCTTGAAGAATACCAGGCCATCTTCCAAGAAAAAATCTTTGGTCCTGAACCCGTAGAAAGTACCGGCCTATTCCCTTACTATAGTAAGGTGATTGAAGCCATTGAACCAGGCATGTACAAGTTGGTATTCTACGATGATGAGACCAGCAAAATTCTACATGTTGTTAGTTTTGAAGTAACCAAGAAAGAAGAAATGACGGAAGACGACATTAAGTCTGTTGTTCCCATGATCAATAAATCCCTGTTCAAACCAGAACAGGTCTTAGAACCGTCTATCGAGGAATAAGTGGAGGGGTAGTATGAATCGAGAGGTTCTGAAAACAATGACCTTGTTTTCACTCTTTACCCTTTGTATTATTCTGACCGTTCAACTCATGCTTGGCCTGTCCGCCAATGGTGAAGCCAAGGACGCCCAAGCAGACGCTACAATTGAAGTAATGGATATTTCCAGTATATTTAGCCCCCAAAGCTACGTGGTTAGCTTTGGGGGTGGCTCGTATACAAGGAATTATTCTGCAGTGAATGGGCAGATTTGGGCAAAGGCCAGCGAAGATCTAAAAACATACTTAGAAGAACAAGCCATTGTTCAAGTGGAAGAAGACGACTGGATTGCAGCCTCTGCAGAAAAATCTATTCGGTTCCAAATGCCGTTCCAAATGACCATCAACATGATGAAGTCATTGCTGTATGTGGATGTAGACCAGCCTTCTGTGGACCAGTTGTCAATCGACACCCTGATGATTGTCAGCAATGACCGAAACCGCTTGTACTTAGGCTCAGAGCGAGCAGGCCTCTATTACGTCTTAACCAGTAGTGCAGAGATTGCCAATTATGAGCCCTTTATTGACGCCATTGACCAATCCAATGTTGTGGAACACCACCAAATGGACGCCTTGTTTGGCTCTGCACGTCAACTGGAGAGCGTGGGCCAAGAGGTTGTTGTGAACAACGATATTTATCCCCGGACGGCACCCATCCTTGACGGGATTTATGTCCTTCCGGAGGTCGACGTTTTTGGTGACGAAATGGGGCCCAAATCATTTGCCAACAAAGCTTTTGGCCGAAGTGTAGACTTTGTAAAAAGAATGAATGACATCGATGGATCTATCCTGTACATGTACGGTTATGGTGAGCGTGCCCTGGTTTTGGGTGCCAATGGAACCATCGAATATAGAGAACAGATCATGACCACTGACCAAGCGGACAAGATCTCCTTTGATTCTGGCCTTATTCAATCCATGACCCAGATAGAGCGTTTTGGCGGGATACCCACAACCCTGTACCTGAGCGACTACCAAGCCAGCAAGGAAGGGGAGTCAATCAAACAGGTCTATGACTTCTCCTATAGAATGGAGTATGTCCCCGTCTATTTTGAGGACGCCCTAAGTCTAAATGCCATTCGCGTGGAGTTTGTCGACGGCAAGTTCCAGCGGATCCGCAGAAACATCAGACGCTACCGGGAAAAGTTGCCTCTTTCTTCAATTGGAGAACCCCTAACCTTTAACGAGGTCCTGGGTGCCAATGCCAATGCCTTCCTGGCCCAGTATCGACTGGATAAAAATATTGACGCCACTGTGGATAACAAGGTAGTGGAGCAGGAACTCCTCAATGATATGAAACATATTCAGTCTGCCTACTATAAGCAGGAAAACTTGGGCTTCCTTATTCCAGTTTGGGTTGTTGATATAGCAGACACCCGCTACTATATTAAAATGCATACCGGCGACACCCTGAAAAAAGTGACACGGAGAATAGAAAATGGATTGGAGTAGAACCAAAACAATAATGATTGTTGCCCTGCTGATCACAAATTTTATTCTGTTTGTCATGTTGTATGGAAACCAGGTAAAAGGCTTGTGGCCAGACAGCAACTCAGACCAAAACCTGTCGGAAGTGGTAGAACTTCTGGCTTCAAGGGATATCATGATTGAAAATGAACTCAAGACCTTCCCTGACTCCCTACCGGGCCTTCGGCTGACCTATGAGATGTTTGACGAGGAATATAAGGCCAGTCAAGCTCTATCCGAGCCCATGGAATATGTAAATGGCTTTTACACCAATGGGGTGGCCATCCTGGACGTCAAAGAAAACCAGACCCTGGAGTATTCTGTGGTTGAACCTACCTCTATAGTCAAAGAGATGGACGAGCGCAAGGCAACAGAAGTGGCCCTACTCAAGCTTTCTGAGTTTGACCTGTATGGCAACTACAACGAAATTGTCAGGTCCGAGCAAGTGGACAATGGCGACTGGGAGATTGAACTGTCCCAGTTCTACCAAGGCTACTTCCTTGAAAATGCCTATATCAAAGTGACGGTCCGCAATGAAGAGGTCATCCTCATCCAAAAGAAGTGGTTTAGTCAAGTGGAGCAGTTGAGTGATCAACATCCCATTATTAGTCTGGACCATGCCCTTTTTAAGGCGGTCCCCCTGATCAAACAGAAGTATGATAAGGCGACCATCACCGATATACAACTGGGCTACCGGATGATCTTTAGTCCTTTGGCCATTGACGTCCAGTCCGGAGAAGCAGCACCCTACTGGCTGGTCATGATTAATGGAACTGACCCCATATATATTCCAGCCTCGGTAACTGAATAATTACACCTATATGATAAATGGACGATTTGATCGTTCATTTTTCTTTTTTTGGGTAGGTGAACACTAGGAGGTGGTAGGGTGAAAAATTTCATTGCAATACTGGTTATCGTCTTGTTGTTGCTTTTACCTCAGACCGCCTACTTGGGCAGGTATGCAATCATGGCTGCCAATAATGCCGTCCACTACCAGGGGAGTGTGCTGAAAGACAACAGGATTCAACTGGACATCCCTGGGGGTAGCCAAACCCAGGCCAGGGACTGGTTCCCTTTTGTTATGCTCTATAATGCCCATGACGGTTTTACCCATTACATAGGCAAAAAAAGTAGGCTGACTATCCTCTATAACTTCGGTGCTTATGAGCCTGGAACGACCTCTTCTTCCTTATATTCAAGAAAGTCCGCCTACCATGGGGCCTTTTATGGGGCCTATGTCATCCAAAACGAGGATGGATCGGTTTTTGGCTTTAACGAAAAGGGTGACCTCTTACCAGAAAAAATCCGCAAGGTGGCTGCCTATGACTACCAATACCTGGTCCTGGGCGGGCTGGGGGCAAGCCACAGGAAACTACGGTTTGACGAATATACCTTGGAGGAAAAGAGGGGCACTTTTCTTGATATTCCTGATTGGCATATCATCACCTCTCGAATTGATACCCTGTCCCCCCTCCATGAGGAGGCCGGCTACAGGCTGTCCTACCTTCAGTATGGTAAGCCACCTGCCCATTCAGGCGAGTCCTTTCCGGACAACCAGCTTCTGGGCAAGGCATGGGTTAAGGCATTCGAAGAGTATGGTTTTACTCTCGTTTTTTACATCCTTGCCCCGACCCAAGAAGTCATTGACCATACGGCAAATGAAATATTGGAACACACGACTTTGGTGATTCCTGCCCCATGATGTATAATGAGAAAAGATATTATACGAAAGAAGGGCATTATGTCATTACATTTTTGTTCGCTGGCCAGTGGGAGCAGCGGAAATAGCCAATATGTCGGTAGCGACACCACCAAACTACTGGTAGATGCGGGTTTGAGTGGCAAATATATTCGGACCGCCTTAGAAAGCATTGAAGTTGACCCCTCGACCATAGAGGGGATTTTAGTTACCCATGAACACTCTGACCACATTAAGGGGGTTGGGGTCCTCATGCGGAAGTTCGACCTGCGTTTGTATGTCAATGAAGGAACTTGGTTGGCCATGAAGGCCAAGATTGGTAAGATTGATGAGGAAAAGGTGACCATTTTTGAGAATGACGTCCCCTTTGTCATTGGAGACATTGAGGTAAAGCCTTACGGAATTTCCCATGACGCTGCTGACCCCGTGGGGTATTCCTTCCAGTCCAAGGGAGCCAAGGTCTGCATCGCCACTGACCTGGGGGAGGCCTGCGAGCGAATCGTCGGTGAAATGCAAGACTGTGACCTGCTCATGATCGAGGCCAACCATGACGTGGAAATGCTTAAAATGGGCAAGTACCCTTACTTCCTCAAGCAACGGATCCTGGGTGAACATGGCCACCTATGCAATGACTACACGGGAGAACTGGTGACGGAAGCCATCCGTGGGGGCCGGGTCAACAATGTACTCTTGGGCCACCTCAGCAGAGAAAACAACTTCCCGGAACTGGCCTACGAAACCGTTCGACAGATCGTAGAGAAAAATGATATAGAAGTGGGCATTGACGTGAACATTGACATGGCCTACAGAGACCGTACCAGCCGATATTATAGGATTACATCCAGACCAATGGGAGAAATCGGAGTATGCGAAGAGGACTAATTGATCGCAATTACCTATATGAACGTGAGGGCCACCACTGCTTTCACTGTGGCAAGGCGCTCAGGCGGGACCAAGTCAGTGTCGACCACTACCTGCCCAAGTCTGCTGGAGGAACCAACGACCTTTTTAATGTCGTGTGTTCCTGTAGAAAATGCAATCGATATAAAAAGAGCGCCATACCAGGAGACTGGCAGGGTGTTCAGTTAAAACTCTTTCGAAAACTCATAGAGGACCATAAGATAGGTGCCGTGGATGATACTATAAATTGGATGGAAATGGAAAATGACACCCGCGAACTTAGGAATATATTCCAAAAAGGAGCCTATGTTGTGATCGAAAGTAGCGCAAAAAGGTTTTACGTGAAACAAGGAAGAATATGGTATATCGAAGATGTGGTAAAATAATCCAAAACAATTTTATCTCGAAGGCGGATCCGAGTTCAGGAACAACATGTCCAAGACACAAAAAAGAGCCATAAATGCACAATAAAAGGCATTCACCTAAATCAGGTGAATGCCTTATTTACTGTTTTCATTCCGTTCAGCCCAGCCCATGAAAGTGACTACTGGTCAGCCTCTTGGGACTTTTTACCCTGGGGCCGTTTCACATCGATAGGCAAGAGAATAGTGATTTTTGTCCCTTGGTTGAGTTCTGAGTCCACATGGATATTCCCGTGGTGGGAGGCAATAATAATCTGGGCAATGGCAAGACCTAAACCTGTGCCACCAGCTTTTTGATCCCTTGCCAATTTCGTCCTGGACTTGTCTGCCCGGTAGAAGCGGTCAAAAATGTGGGGGAGGTCATCCTTGGAAATCCCAATCCCATTGTCTTCAATGGAAATCATGGCATGTTTGCTGGTTGCCTTGAGTCGCAAGGTAATCTTTCCCTTGTCAGGGGTATACTTAATGGCATTGTCTATAAAGACCCGGATAGCCTGCTTGAGTTTTTCACCACTACCATAGTAGGTTAGGGTGTCCGGTGCGTCACATACGATCTCATGGTCTGCGTCAATCAAGCGAGTTTCTTTGGAAACCTCACAAATGAGGTCGGCCAGGTCAAAGTCACCCATTTCCATTTGAAGGGCACCCTTGTCATTCCGGGCAATAAAGAGCAAACTCTCAACGAGGGACTGCATACTCTGGGACTCACCCTGAATGGCATCGATACTCTCTTCCAAGATCTCAGGATCAGACTTGCCCCACCGGTTGAGCATGCCTGCGTAACCCTGGATTACGGCGATTGGCGTACGGAGCTCATGGGAGGCGTCAGACACAAATTGTCGCTGGCGGTCATAGGCGTCTTGAATCCGGTCCATCATTCCATTGAAGGTATGGGCCAGGTCTTTCAGCTCGTCTTTTGTCCCCCGCACGTTCAGCCTTGTGTCTAGCTTACCTGCACTGATCTCTTTTACGTTTTTGGTCATGCTATAAATAGACTTCAAATGTTTATAGGCCACTCGTGAACTCTTACGACTGGCGATCCAAACGAGGATCAAACTAAAGGCCAAGGACACAATCATGACCCGGTCCAGGTCCTGCTGGGCCCGTTCCATGCCAATGGAAGCCAAGAGAATGTAGTCTTTTTCATTGTAGCGGAACCAAGACTGCTTATAAATCCGGTCTGGAAAGGCATACTGCAAGACATTAAAAACCGGTCTGTCTCCAGCAGGAACCCAGGCTGGGACCTCGTCTAGGGAGGAGGCCACTGGAGACTGGTCCGGGAGATAGACGGTCATTTCCATGTCTGTTGACCGGATCATTTTTAGCATAAAGTCCCGTTCATCTGTCTTGGGGATTTCCGCCATGGCCACCACCGTATTGGTGGCATTGCGCAAGTCTTCTGTGGCATTGACATAGAGGCCATACTTAATCCCACCCAAAATAAACAGGTTAAATATAATCATAATCTGCAAAAAGAGCAGGGTGTAACTGAGGGCCATCTTAAAGGTGATATTAAAGCGGAACAAGGACAAGAACTTTTCAAAACTTTCAAAGTAGGACGTGTACTCCACAAAGGTGTCCATCATGCCCTTCTTGTCTTTGGAAGTTGTCCCCTCCCGTTCAATGCCTACCCCCACACCACGCTTAGGGCCAGGGTCTTTCTGGGCCTTTCGCTTGGGGGTCTCTGTTGGTTCCACCTTTACCTTGGCCACCTTGGGCCGTCTACGACTGGGTTTGGGTCGGGACTGTGGTCCACGATCCGGTCGGTTACGACTCGGCTTGCCAGGTGGTGGACCGTCCTTGTCACGCTTGTCCCGTCGTTCCAGGGCACTATCAAACTTGACTTCAATATCCTCGAAGGCCTTGTCTAGGTTACCCAGGGCCTTGTCGGCCTTTTTGGTCCATTCCTCTGCCTTCTTTTCCCACCGGTTCACAGACTTAGACCAGTCATCTAAATCAATGGAAAAGGTGAAGCCTTTGCGCTTCTTTTCCTTTTCTGTTTGGTTCTTATCTTGTTGTGCTGGGCGTTTCTCACGATCAGCCATCAATCTCCTCTTTAATCAAATAGCCAACGCCCCGGATGGTGTGAATCAGTTTCACTTCATAGGCGTTGTCCAGCTTTGTCCGGAGGTAACGGATGTATACGTCGACCACGTTGGTGTCCCCGTAGTAGTCATACCCCCATACCTCGTCAAGGATCTTGTCCCGAGACAGGGCAATCCCCTTGTTTTTCACTAAGTATAATAAAAGGTCATATTCCTTTTTAGTCAGTTCAACGGTTTCTTCATCGAAGTAAACAGCATGCTCAGAAGCATCAATGGTCAGTTTGCCACAGGTCACCTTTTCGTGGGCCACAGCTGCAGCCGTTGCAGGTCGTCTGAAGACACGACGAATGCGGGCCAAAAGTTCTTCAATGGCAAAGGGCTTGGTGATATAGTCATCTGCCCCCAAGTCCAGCCCCATGACCTTGTCCATGGTGTCGTCCTTGGCAGTGAGCATGATAATGGGTACATCTGATTTTTGACGGATACGACGGCAAACTTCCATGCCATTGAGGCCTGGCAACATGATATCCAGTACAATCAGACTATAGTCAGCGTCCATGGCTGCTTCCAGGCCCATGCGGCCATCGTGCACCTTGTCGACTTCAAAACCTTCATGTTTCAGTTCCAGCTCCACAAAGCGAGCGATTTTAGGATCGTCTTCTACGATCAGAATTCTTCCCTGCATATTTCCCTCCGTTTAATGTGTCTAGTTCTATTATACTTTTTTTACCGTTAGGAAAACAGGGAAACCAGCGACAGATTTTGCCGCTGGTATTGTTGGTTCCTATGCTTCGTGGTTGGTTTCATATTCATCGTCGTCAGTGGAAGGCTTAGAAGCTTTTTCCTTAGGAGCCTCAGCCTCTTCTGCCTGGTCTTGACGGGGGTCTTCTTTCTTCTTGCGAGGACGTGTTTCGCCAAATTCCTCTTGGAACTCCTTGCGGATTTCCTCGTCCACCACATAACTCTTACCATCTGGCTTGATGACTGCCACGTGGTAGCCCATGACAACTGCTGCAACCAGCAGGATCACGGAGAATGGAATGGTAAAGAAACCAATCAAAATGGCCACAGTTGCAGGGATGTTGAGTAGGACATCACGCTTTTTGAAGACCTTAAAACGCATGTTGTGGAGGTTCTTAAAGAAGTCCTCTGCCTTACGTTCAAAATCCTCGTCTTTACGTCGCCGACGGGGGCGAGGTCGTGGTCCAGGTCCAGGAGCAGGGCGCTTCTTCTGCTTGGGCGCATCTTCTTTACCGGAAGCCTTTAACTGTTCCTTTTCTTCCAGATAGATCAGTGCTTCAACAAGGTCGCCGTCATTGGCTTCCAATGCTTCTTTTGCTTCTCTATATGAAACATTTGCACGTTCTTTCAGTAGATCAATCTTGTCTAAATTAATACTCATCTTGATCCTCCTTTTCTGTTTCTCGGTGTTTATATTCTACAACTGGTTTGCGTTCTACACCATAGGATAGTCCAAGAATCACGCCGGCAACCGCACAAATGATGGTGAACCATGGCATGAATAGGAGTGCCAGTAGGGCGAAGGTCATTGGAATGGCCATGACACGTTCTGCCTTGTTATGAACGACCAGGCGAATGGCGTGGAGTTTTTTCACTGCAGCAACGATCTTTTGGCCGACAGTTTCCATCTTCTTGCCTACGTGGCTGTAGTCTTTTCTGTGACGTCGTTTGCCTGATTTAGGTCCCTTTGCCTTCTTCTCACAGCCAGGCTCTTGGTCCTTTTCCTTGTGAACATCCTCTTTTACGGACGCTTTTTCGTCTTCAAAGAGCTGGTCCATAACGTCGTCCACTCTAGTGGAATACTTTTCTTCAATACTTGGCTTCTTCTTTTCAGGCTGGGCTTCTTCCTGGGCTTCAGTCTTCTTGGGTCTGTAACCCTCCGAGTAGTCATTGCCGTCCATTTCCTCTAGCCAAATCAACGCCTCCAGCTCATCGCCTTCGGCTTTAATCAACGCTTCCTTAACATCTGACCAGCTGGCTCCGGTCCGCTTCTGAAGTTTTTCTGCTGAAACATAAGATACTTGCATGTTCTCCTCCTTCTACTTTCTTTCTGTCTATACTTTACCGCCTGGGATTTAAGGGACACTGAGGACTTCATGAGAATTCCATGAGAAAATCATTATTCTGCTCCAATCATGGGTATATTTCTCACACGAGGAGGAAGTAAAATGACGAAGAAGATTCTTGTTTTTGTACATGATAAAGCAGAAGACCTGGAACTCTGGTATCCGGTTTACCGGTTGCGAGAAGCAGGCTACATAGTGGAATTGGCAGCCCCAGAAGCGGGCCAGTCCTTCCATGGCAAGTATGGTGTTCCTTACGTGTCCGACGTCAGCTGGAATGACATTAACGCAGACGACTACGACGGTTGCCTTATTCCAGGCGGTTGGGCCCCAGACCGTATGCGGCGGTTTGACGCGGTAAAAGACCTGGTGAGGGCCTTTGACCAGGCTCAAAAACCCATTGGGCAGATTTGCCACGCAGGTTGGGTGACCATCTCTGCAGGTATTCTCAAGGGGAAAAAGGTGACCAGCACCCCCGGCATTAAGGACGACATGGAAAACGCCGGTGGCATTTGGTCCAATGAGGACGTGGTGGTGGACGGCCATCTGGTTTCCAGTCGCTGGCCCCAGGACCTACCCCAATACGTGGTTGCCTTTATAGATGCGCTCCGGCGCTAGGTAAAGGCTGGACAGGGTCAATCCCTTTCCAAAAATGACGTGTGGTTGCGTAAACATTCATTATATGATCAAGAAAGCAAACTCCATAGGACCGCTAACAAGGACATCTAGTGACAAAAAGATAGGTGTCCTTGTTTTTATGAGGTGACTCATAAAATTGACAATAATGAATCTCCACGATATAATAAATGTGAGTCAACTCATATTGGAGGTTTTTTATGGGAAAACGTGAAGAGAAAAAGCAAGAAACCCGTCGGCGTATATTGGTTGAGGCAAAGCGCATCTTTGAAGAGAGCGGATTTGAACGGGCTAAGACCCTGAATATCGCCAAGGCAGCAGGAATAGCTGAAGGCACTATTTTTAACTATTTTGATAAGAAGATTGATATATTGGTGGACGTCATTAAGGAGTCCTTTGCCATGGATATTTACCAGTTCAAGGCGGAGGACGCAGTTCCAGACCGGATTGAGGTGGCCGTGCGAGACTGCTTAGACCATTATTTTGCCAATGTGGATTTGGTCAACAAGTCCCTTTTGGCCGTTGTTTTTAATGCCAGTTTAGTGGAGTCGGATGGGGAGCAACCTGTTTTGAACCTGATGACGGCCCTGGACATGAAGATGATGGAGCCCCTGGAAAACTATATTCAAATGCTCCGGCCTGACGCCAGTGACCGGGAGCTGGAAACGATCCTGCGGCTTGTTTCGTCCAGTTTTTCCTTGATTTATGGCGAGTTTATCCTAAATAGTGAAATGACCAAGGAGCAAATGATAGAAAACTTGCTGGATTGTTTGGTGTACGTACTTCGCAAGTGATGTCTGGAGGTGCTTTAATGGATGGGTATGATGGTAAGTATGGTGACACCCTTGTTAAGGCATATGCATATTTGACACGGCAGGCCCTGGTTTTATTGGAGCCCTATTTAAGGGAGGAAACCCTGGTGAGGCTCCATGAGGAAATGGACCGGGAGGGGGAAGCGATCTTGGCCCGTTTGCCAGACATAGGCGGACGCAAGAACCTCTTCAGTCCGATCATTGTTTTTAATGGATGGTTGATTGCCCTACACAAGGCTGTTCTAGCGGAGCGACTCCCCGTGGTCCTTACCCCCTATGTGGGCCGGGCTGTTTTTGAGCGGATGGTTCACAAGATCCCGCGGCCCATTGGCCGGCTGATTGGGGTCCTGACGTTTTCTGGTCTAGGAAGGCGGTTTTTGGCCAAACAGGCAGACCAGAGCCAAAAGGAAGTCTATCCAGCAGATTTTGTATATACCTTCACCACCGCAAAAGTGGGTCATGAGGTGGAGGCTGAGTTTGTCTTTATGGCCTGCGCCGTCCATAAGTTGTACGAGGCGGAGGGGGTTCCAGAGCTCAAGGCCTACTGCAACTTTGCTGACCCGGTTTACGCCTCCTATTTCCACATGGGCTGTGACGCGTCTGCTACCCTGGCCCAAGGCTTTGATGTCTGTACCCTGAATTTCAACAACCGCCGGGGGACGGCAACTCCGGACAATATTAAGGTCATGATCTATGAGGCAGAGCAACACCTACTGAAGTTGAAGGCGGACAACCGGTAAATATTTTGCCTTATGAATGAAAATACTAAAGACTCTCCAAAAATGGGGAGTCTTTTTGTGCATTAATGCCATGGGTCATGACAAAGTTATATATAATAGAAGCAAGTGTGAAGGGCAATCGTCATGGGCCTTGGACGAGGCAGAGGAGGGGGCTGGAAGGAATGCCACCCTATGTGACGATTTCACGTTAAAAACAATAGAGTTATGGGGATTTTATTATGTTTATTGAGGTTTCAAATCAGGAAAAAGAGGCAGTCTACGCCTTTTGTAAAGCAATAGGAGAGGAAGGGCTAAAAATGTCCTTTGCAGACGTGGATCATATGGATGAAGTGGTCCAGTGGATCGAAAATCCAAGAGAGCACCTTTTTGCCCATATGGAGGCGGGCCGGGTCATCGCCCTGGTCAAGGCCAGACAGGGGGAGACTTACAAGAGCCATTCTGTCTTTATGTCTGCAGCCGTGGCCAAGGAACACAGGGGCAAACGACTGGTCCAGGACCTGAGTGACTGGGTCTACCCCCAGCTGAAAGACCGGGGGATTGTTCTGGCCCGGGCTTATGTCTATAGTGACAACCACAGCTCCATCGCAGCGGCCCTTCGGGACGGGTATCGGTGTACTGGAGCAGTTCATATGCACCACTTTGACCAAGAGGCCGGTGCTTGGGTGGATGATATGATTTTCCACAAGGAACTCTAGGAGGGGACATATGAAGCAGTTTTGGACTGCCATCCAGGGTCCGTCGGACGGTTCCCTGGAGGTGGTTTTTTACCGAAAAATCATGGTCTTTACCCTAGCCCTTTCTGTGGTGAACTTGATCGCCAACACGGTGATTGGTTTAAAGATGGTCACCAATGTTAAATGGATCGTACTCGTGATCATTGCTCTTGCTACCTTAAAATGGGTCAAGGCGGAACGACACTTGGTCCTTTCCCAGGTGATCAACTACGGCTTTATCATTTTCTACTTTATCCCCAGTGGTTGGCAGACCACCGGCGGCCATAATTACCTCACCCTGTCCTATATCATGCTGGTGGCCATATCCATTGGCTTTCTCATGAAGGGGTGGGTACGTAATGTCCTACTGGGTCTAGAATTTGGCGTTTTTGTAGGGCTTCTGTACCTGCAATATACCGTCCCCGGAAGTGTGGACGTGGTGGACCCCCAAACCTATATCAGCGATTTGACCGCCCAAGTACCCGTGGTCTTTTTCTCCACGGTCTATATTGCCATTACCTTCTCCAAGGCTTGGCGGGGGGAGCGGGAACGGCTCCAGCAAATCACCATTACTGACACCCTGACGGGCCTTTATAATCGTCGCTACTTGTTTGAGCGATTGGACCACTTGAGTCGGAACGACCAGACCGCCATGGTCATTATGGTGGACATTGACGACTTTAAGACCATTAATGACACCCACGGCCATACAGCTGGGGACCAGGTCATTGTTGGCATCGGCCAGACCCTTTCTAAGGTTGTTGGTAACCGTGGTTTTATTGGCAGATACGGGGGAGACGAATTCGTGATTGTCCTGGAAGACGCCAGGGACGACGAGGCGACGACCATTATCGTGGACATTCAAAAGGCTGTGGACTGTGCAGTCTTTGCAGGGGATATTCAGGTCAAGGTCAGCGGGGGCATGTCGAAATTGCAGCCCGGCTATGAACTGGACACCACCCTGGCAACCGCAGACCAACTCCTCTACTGGGTCAAGAACCATGGCAAGGGGCAGATTGTTGCTGGGTCTCTTTTAGACGAGACGGTTGGTGTTGATGAAGTGGAAGCAGGGCGTGTTTCCTCCTAGTGGAAAGAAGAGTGAGAATCAAATGAAGATAAAAGTGATTTCTGTTGGCAAGATCAAAGAAAAGTACTTTGTTGGAGCCATTAACGAATATGCGAAACGACTGACCAAGTACTGCAAGTTGGAAATGATTGAAGTTCCAGACGAAAAGTGCCCTGAGAACCTGTCTGACAAGGAAATGGACCAGGTTAAGGGCAAAGAAGCTGAGCGGATACTTGCTAAGGTCCGGGAGGGTGAATACGTGATCACCCTGGAAATCCTGGGCAAGCAAATGACCTCGGAAGAACTGTCGGAAAAGATGGACCAGCTGGCGGTTTCCGGTAAGAGTGACCTGACCTTTATAATTGGTGGGAGCCTGGGCCTGCATTCTTCAGTTTCTAAACGGTCTAATCAGAAGTTGTCGTTTTCTAAGATGACCTTTCCCCATCAGTTGATGAAGGTTGTGTTGTTGGAGCAGGTTTATCGGGGGTTTCGGATTTCTCGGGGGGAACCTTACCATAAATGACTGATATTTCCAGTAGTGTTATTGGTATAACTAGGTTTGAAAGGAGTATTGTTGATGAATGATGTGTTTTCAAAAGAAAAAAGAAGTGAGATCATGTCGCATATTCGCAGCAAAGACACCAAACCTGAAATAGCTGTAAGAAAGTATTTGTTCAGTAAAGGATTTCGTTATCGGAAGAATGATAAGCGATATCCGGGCACGCCAGATATTGTCCTGCCTAAGTACAAGACTGTGATATTTGTTCATGGGTGTTTTTGGCATGGGCATGAAGGGTGTAAGTATGCGATTATTCCTAAGACTAATACGGAGTTTTGGATTAAAAAAATCGAGAAGAACAATGATAGAGACTCTACTAATATTGAAAAGCTTGAGAAGTTGGGATTCATGGTGATAGTGATTTGGGAATGTGAACTTAGAGAACATAAAGACGAAACACTTAATAAACTGGTAAGAAAAATAAGAATGAAAACATAGTTGAAATAGGATCTATAGGGGGGAGTTTCAGAATAATTCTATGATACTACTACGAAAATATGATAGAGTGTAATGTTGCCACAAAAAGACTCTTTTTATGCTAGATAACACCTGGTATAATGAATTAAGAAAAGGTGGTGATATATGTGAATTGCATAGATTTATTTGCAGGTGCTGGCGGACTTTCTGAGGGATTTTATAGATGTGGATTCAATATAATTGCTCACGTTGAAAAAGAGTCTCAGGCATGTTTAACGATTAAAACAAGACTTGCTTATCACTATCTTAAATCAATTGATAAATTGGATACTTATTATGACTATCTTAAGGACAAAATCAGTAGAGATGACTTATATTCAATTATACCTGATAAGATTTTAAACTCTGTTGTGAATGAAACAATATCAGAGGACACTATGCCAAATATTTTTGAGTGTGTTGATAGTCTCATTGATGGGAGAGAAATTGATTTAATTATTGGTGGGCCTCCTTGTCAAGCATACTCTTTAGTTGGACGAGCTAGAGATCCCATGAGCATGGATGGCGATGAGCGTAAGTATTTGTATAAATATTATTTAAAGTTTTTAGAGAAATACAGACCAAAGGTGTTTGTGTTTGAAAACGTACGAGGGATTCTGTCGGCAAATAAAGGTAAGTTATTTAAACAGATTTGCGAAGAAATGAATGATGTTGGTTATGAAATTGAGTATAGACTACTTGATGCGGCTGATTTTGGCGTAGTTCAAAACAGAAAAAGAGTAATTCTTGTAGGGTGGAGACAAGAACTTCAACTTAGCTATCCTGAATTTGACACATTGAATAACCAACACACAATTAATGACTTATTGAGTGATTTGCCTAAGTTACAGCAAAATTGTAAGGGAAGTAAGAAGAAGTATAGAAAAGTAAAGGATAGCTGTTCTCGTGAGCTTGGACTTAAAGATGATAGTCTAAATTTCGTAATACAACATGATTCAAGAATGCACAATGATAGAGATCTTGAAATATATAGAATCGCAGTAGAGAAGTTTGATAAAGGTGAACGCTTGCAGTATAAAGATTTACCCAAGGCGTTAATAACACATAAAAACACAAGAGTATTTAATGACAGATTTAAAGTTGTCAATGGGAAGGGGCTATGTCATACTATGGTCGCCCATATAGCAAAGGATGGTCATCATTACATACATCCTGATGTTAAGCAAAATCGTTCTTTAACCGTCCGAGAAGCGGCAAGAATTCAAACTTTCCCAGATGATTATTATTTTGAATCCTCTAGAACTGCTGCATTCACTCAAATAGGGAATGCGGTACCTCCATTAATGGCTGAGAAAATCGCTGAGAAAATTAAAGAGATGTTATATTAAAGAAGAAGCTGGAACTATTGTCCAGCTTCTTTTAATACTTTCATTAGATTGATGTTATATATTGGTTGACCTTGCCTTGCATAAAACGATGAAAATCTACTTGTAATGTTTCTCATCATTTCGTTTGATACTTTACCGATTAATGTAAAATCATTCAACTGCTCTGTTTCATAGGTGTGAACATCAAGGAAATCAATATAACCACCTTCAAAATTGGTTGATGGGGGAAGATAGTGTTTTTTTTCGGATTCTCCCTGAGCAATTTTATCATGAACCTTCTCTTGCTTCTCAGGTTTACATTGACTTAACTGTATTAATACTGAATCAATACTTCCGATTTTTAGTAACTGATACTTGTCAGATCTTCCAATATCACAACGTGGAGTTACAACTAGAAACTTTTGCTTATTAAACATAAGAATACTACCATTTACAGGTTTGGATTCTTTTTGAGGTATTATATACAGCTCATCAGCATGGAGTCTAATTTCACCATCATCACTTGATACTAAATCATTATGCAAGTAGTTTAAATATAAGCGAGTTAGAGATTCGGCTTTGATACCACTATCTATAAGTGCTTCTGGAGAAGGGTACATTCTAGATAAATTTTCCCAGTAAAAATATGTTATATGCTTTTGTAAAGCACCGTTTTCACCTAGCAATGAAGTTATGCCAGTTTCAAATAGTTTTATAACTAGATTAAAAATGTCCTCAGAATTGTGCTCTCCACGAGTTAGTTTTGAAAGGAAACTTGTTTTATGTGTAGTTTTTTCTGGTTGACCAGAATAGACAATTGGGTAAATGTTGAATCTGCTAATCAAGTGATCAATGAAGATATTACCTTCATCTCCTTGGCCAGCACTTAAAGCTAAATCAACAATAGCAAAATCGTAGTTTGAGTTTTCAGTTAAGTCACTCATAGCGTGCTCTAATGTACTGAAATAATTAATTTCAAAATTATAATGATCGAATAGAAGTTTAGCTTCGTTTAAACCTTCGAATGTCGATATATCATCATCAAGAATAAGTATCTTTATTGTTTCCATATTAACGCTCCTTGTCTATAGAGAATAGACAGCCATTATCTTGCTCTCTAATACTTAGTTTATATTTATTTCGTGAAGCTGCCTCACCCGCAATCGATAATCCTAATCCAGTTTTTTGATCGACATTAGTTTTAGTTGAAAATCCAGGCTCAAAAATAATATCTTCATGATCAATGTTTTTATCAATGCCTGGACCATTATCAAATATCAGTAAGCCCTTCTCATACTCTGAAAATTCATACGAACTCACAACAATTCTTTTTTCAGATTGATCAACAGAATTCAGCCAATAAATACTATTTTCAACTAGGTTAGCAAGAATTAGTGTTAGATCACTAGAATCAAAATATAGATCGAAGTCAGGCTGTAACTCTGATGATAAAACAATTTTCGAGGAGTCCAATTTTGACTGAAATAGCGTGGTGATATCTTCAATTACTGGGTTAACTCGGATGTGTTGTGGGTTTCTTCGACGACTTCGAGAAAGTGGATCTAATGTTTTCATAAATTTTGTTAGTAAGCTTAGCTGAGAACTTGTTGTATTGTTATATTTTGTGATACTAGTCATAGCATCTTGATAGTTTTCGTTACTGATAAGCCTTGATAATATCTTCAATTTAGTTGGAATATCTGAAAACCATTGAAGAGATCGCCTAACTTCATGTATTATAATGTCTACCATTTTGCCTAGGGTTATATGTTTTTCATACTGACTAAGTACTGCATCCAAGGTTTTCATTCTGCGTTTCACATGATCTTGAGCTTTGATGATTTGATCAATAGCTTCGTTTACACTGTCATGGTTATCAGCGGTAGAAAAATTGCTCTTAATTGCAATTTTCAACTGGTCAAGTTCGTCAAGTGTTTCCTCAACGTCATTGATTATCTGACTAGGGGTATTGGATTCATTTGTTAACGAATGTCGAATATCCATCCTGAATGTCGAAGCCTCATCTAAAATTTCACGCATGAGTATAATTAATGACTCATACTCAATAGTTTCTTTGAGACCATCACGCGCGCTTTTCTCAATTAAGTTACTAACATCCTCATCTTGTATGCAAACATATCCCATAGTTTGATTATGACCAAGTAAAGTAGTTGTCTGTACTCTTCGTTTATCTAAATCTAGCCAGTCAAAACCTTCTGAATATGGCTTTAATGCGAAATTGCTTCTAAAGATGTTTATCCCATTAATTTGATTATATAAGCTAGCTAGATTTCTTTTACCAATATGATCATCAGTTTGATAGAATATTTTCTGTTTCTGATTTAGAGACTCAGAATCTCTATCAATAATACGCACATCGAAGTATACTTCGCCAAAACTATGATAATCATCATAAGTGGTATAGCGATTGATTGTCTTAATCTTCTCACTATGACGTGATGAAAATTCCGCTAATATATAACCATCAGGGCGAATATAACCAGTTATTTGGTAATCAAATACTTTGAATATATCATAAGGTGTTATCCTGTAAAATCCTGATTTTTCATCTAGTTCTAGACTGCTTTTTATTAAGCTTTGAACATTAGGTTTGTTGGTTGCCTTAAATTTAATATCAAATACATCTGGGCTGAAATTTTCGTTGATTCCTTGCATAAGTTTTACAGGTGTAAGGATCATTCTAAGTTCATCGATGATCTTTTTAGTTCGTTTTGCGTTCCAAGGATCAATCTTATCAAAATCAAATTTTGGATCTAAAAAGTCCTCAGGTAATGCCAACGGCTCTGTCTTTATTATTAGTTTAGTTCCCTGTTGACGATCAAATGATGTATCATTAATTTCAATATCAATATCACTTAAATACTCTGTTTCATCAAAAATAGTCCAGTCAATATCTACTTTCTTTGCCAGTGCGTGTGATTGCTTACTAACCATTGTGAAGTATCTTCCAAGTATTTGGGCAGAGAAACGGCCGATTCCTTTTCTGCCTAGAAAGGCCCTGCCGTTTGGGGAGTACTTGTCTATCTTTTTGCTACTGTATGATGGGACTAGCCACTTTTGAACTATGTCATCTTCGGTCATACCATGACCGTAATCATCAATGATGATTGTATAGCTATAGTCACTATTGAATATAAACTCGATGTTTACTTCGGGTGAGTCTGCATCATATGAGTTTTTAACTAATTCAATAAGTGCAGCATTATTGTCCTTAATCAAATCTTGACCAAGAGTACGAATGACGTTTGCTGACGGCTTAATTTTTCTTGTACTCATAATACCTCCTAGTTTATACATCGCTAATACCAGTATACTAAAAAAAGCAATAAAAAGGATTATACTTGAAATATTAGCATTATTTTTTATGCGGAAACTGGGTTGCAAAGAATTGAAAGTGATTGACAAATGTATTCATATACTCGAGAAAATGAATACTTAGTGATCTGATGTGAAATTTGAAAAAAAACACTCATTATTAGTTGTTTTTTGCTAACAGTATATGTGTGGGTGGTAAAATAAAGTAGGCCATTTACCGCCACAAGAAATAGTCCAATCC
>CAYFHQ010000005.1:0-88531 GCA_964342805.1 uncultured Peptostreptococcaceae bacterium
TTTTGATTTATGAAACATTGTATTCACAAGGGATTGCTATTATGCAATTTCCTCATCTATTAGTCATTTAAAAAAGTCACTATAAAAATGTAATTTTTTGTATTATCTTGTTTCCTTACCAAACACAATCCCAAATCGCCTCCAGCTTCTCCACCTCATAAGTCGGCACAGCCCCACTCCCATTGACCTTACCATGGGGGTTATACCAACAAGTATCAATCCCATAGTTATTCCCCCCTTGAATATCCGAGGTCAAACTGTCTCCAATCATCAAAATCCGGTCTTTGGGGATGTCCAGGGCTTCCAGGGCCTTTTCAAAAATCCGTGGGTCTGGTTTGGCGTACTGGACCTCCTCCGAGATAATGACCCCTTCAAAGTGCTGGGCCAGGTCAGACTGGCGAATCCGCTTCTTTATGGACTACCGTCAAGCCATTGGTAATGATCAAAAGACGGACATGGGGCTTTAGTTTTTCTATAAGGGGCAGGCTGTCGGCATAGACATATGACCCGTAAGACAGACGCTCCATATAGAGTTTGCCAAAGGCTACCGGGTCATGGTCAGCACCCATGGTGGATAAAAACTGGGCAAACCGCTCCCGTTTAAGGGAAGTCCGGTCGATTTCCCCCCGCTCGAGCGCATCCCAAAGGGCGGTGTTGATTTTCTGGTATAGGGGCAGGTGGTCTGCTTCCACATAGGTCAACCCATAAGCTTCACAGGTCTCCTTGAGGGCACCTCGCTCGGCTTTTTTGAAGTCATATAGGGTTTCGTCGGCATCGAAAATTAAAAGATCATGTTTCATTTGGTTATTGACCACTTTTCGCTTGTTTTGGTTGATCTTTTCAGTAAAAAAGGATAGTAGACCGGCTCCTGAATGATAATGCCGTCCCCTTCCTTGGTATAAACTTGGATGAGTTTATCAATGGCAGGCACCACCCCAGCTGTCAGGAAGATTTCCGAGGCCAAAACCTCCCAGTCAAACCGTCGCTTGAGCCAGCCCTTGACCGCCTTGTAGTAGGACTTGGTCTTGAAGGTGGAGTAGCCAAAATTCTGCTGGTCTACCCGCTTGTGGAGGGCGTCTATGATCGGCTGGGGGCAGGGAAAGTCCATGTCTGCCACCCAAAGGGGCAGGGTCTTGTCCGTAACCTTGTCGCTGAGAACCGTCATGTGGTCCCACTTTATCGAGTCTGTATTTTTCCGGTTGATCACTTGATCAAAATCGTAGCGCATATGTAGAGTCCTTTCATAGGGCTTGTCTTTTCACTTCACTCCAAGTATTCGATGACTGAATGAAAAGTCCTCTTGGAAAGTCAAAAGAAGTCACTGGACGTTGGCAATCCAATTGTATAAAATGGCTACAACATAGAGAGAGATAGATTGTTACACACACTTGAGGAGGCTATAAGATGAATAGAGAACAGGCACTTGCATTACTAAAAGAGCACGTACAATCAGACCAATTGTTGCGCCATTCCTACGCAGTGGAAGCAGCCATGATCGCCTATGCCAAGAAGTATGGCGAGGACGTGGAACGGTGGAGCATCATTGGCCTCTTGCACGATATTGATTTTGAAAAGTATCCGGACGTTCACCCGGGCAAGGCCCCAGACCTGCTAGGAGCTGCCGGCGTGGAGGAGAGCATTATCCATACCATTCTGTCCCACGGGTCAAAGAGCGAACACCCAAGAGACAGCTTGGAACGCAAGGCCCTTTACGCCGTGGACCAGATGTCCAGCTTTATTGTTGCGGTTGCCCTCATGCGGCCCCAACGGTTTGATGGCTTAGCGGCCAAGTCTGTTAAGAAGAAAATGAAGGCGGCAGCCTTTGCCAAGGCCGTGTCCCGCGAGGAGTTAACAGAGTCCATGGAGGACCTGGGCGAGCAGTTTGCTGACCACGTGGCGACCATTGTTGCTGGCCTGGTTGAACAAGAAGAACGACTACAAGCAGAGGGTTTCACTCTCCTGGGATAGAAGGACGGACCCACCATGGCACTTCACTTTCGCTTTTTCAACGACATACCTGATCGCTTAAAACCCTATATCCGACACCTGTGGTATAGCCATGGACGCCTGGCCAATGGCGACAGCAAGAGACACGTCCCTCCGGCAGGTGGTGCCAAAGAGTCATGAAGGCGGCCCCCTTGACCCAGTTGGCCAGGGCCAAGTCTTTGGGCAGATGGTGGATGTGTTTGAGGCGCATCTTGTGGAAGGAAAGACTTATGTGAAGGCGATCCCGGTTTTAGAGGCTTTTGTGAACCAAGAAGACGTCGATATCACAGATTTTTGCCAAGCCCAGGGTATTAACCGCCGGAAGCTAGAACGGGACTTTGCCAAGTATATCGGAGTCAGCCCTAAGGCCTATAGGCGGATTCAGCGGTTTGACCGGTCTGCCCGGGCCATGATGGCTGGGGAGGACGAAAACCTGGCTACCATTGGCCAAGAAGCAGACTACTACGACCAGTCCCACATGGCGAAAAACTTCCACAAGTACACGGACCACTCACCCAAGGACTTTCGCAAGAAAAAACCAGCCTTAAAATCCAAGATCGATTTTGAATAATGTCGCAGGGGTACAAGACGGTGAGGGGCAAACACCTTATCATAGGGATAGATGCGGGGACACGTGACGTCCTTGCCCTATGAAAGGAGATTGTTATGCCAATTATTCGTGGAACCTATGGCCACTTAACAAAGGAAAAGAAGGCTGAGTTGATCAAGCGCTTGGTTGAGGTGTCTGTTGAAGTGACAGGAACACCGGAACATGCCCACTATGTGGTTTTGGAGGAAGTGGCTCCGGAATCCTTTGGGGTGGGAACCAAGACCCTTGAGGTTGTCATGGAGGAGATGAAGAAGAAGTAGGATTTGCTTTTTCGTTTTCTAGTATTGCGATCATCAATTGTTATGACCATGTTAGTTAAATAGAAAAAGCTCCGTTCGTGGGAACGGGGCTTTTTTGAGTTCATTTATTGGCATTTTATGTTGGTTTTCTTACTTCCTGTCCTTCACCAAAAACGCCCCATTACTGGCTGGCAGGTCCGTCTTCTCAATGGCCGCCACAACAGCGTCCACGTCATAAGCCACCTTGCGGAAGGTCACTTCCAGGGTCTTGTCAGCTGTTACAGTGACTATACAATAACTGGCCCGCCAGTCTCCGCCCTTGGGTCGACCCACACTACCGGGGTTAATGAAACCTGTCTTTCCACTTTGGGTGTCCAGGGTCAGGTGGGTATGGCCTGTGGCGATGTAGTCGTAGGTGGTTTCTTGTGCCAGCTGGGCCATGAGGTCCCTGTCTTCCTCATAAATGTACTCGGCGATATGGTTGGGGCTACCGTGGGTCAGAAGCAAGGACACCCCGTCCAGGTCCAGGACCATTTCTGTGGGGAGGGCCTTTAGAAATGCCCGGCTTTGGTCATTGAGCTGGTCTGCCGTCCAGTCCATGGGTCTGTCCACGTCCGATGGAAGGTCCCCTAGCATTTGTAGCCTGGCCTCGTCATGGTTGCCCAGGATCATGGGAATGGCCTCTGCTTCAATCAGGGCCACCACTTCGTTGGGAAAGGGGCCATAGCCTATGACGTCTCCCAGGCAGTAGGTGTCGGTTCTCGGTATATTCATAGCGCCCAGGTCTTTCAAAACAGACTCAAGGGCCTGGAGGTTGCCATGGACGTCAGATATTAATGCAACTTTCTTCATTTGCTTCTCCTTGTTTCTTCTTGCTTTATCTTGATTTTTCTTGCTGTCCCCTAGCAGGAGCCAAGGGGTCTTGCTTGTTAGGAAGGGAAAGCCGTCCAAGGGAAAATTGGACGGCTTTTTGGGAACTTTAATTGATCGATTACTCTACAGTATCTCGTAGCTTCTCCACAATGGCCTTCACCTGGTCATTGGAAGCAATGATCTGGGCAACCTTGGCCCGTTGGTCAGCCTCCTGGTCATTGAGGGCGTCAATGGTCTGGTTACTCTGCTCATATAGGGCAACCACTTCCTGCATTTTTGCCCCGTATCGATTGGAAAAAGCCTGGGCCGACTCGGATTTCTGGTCTACGATCTTGGCCTGGGACTCCATGCCTACGGAGTTGTCAGCGATGGACTTAAAGGCTTCTTCAACGGCTGAAGACCGGTTGGTCTGTCGCAAGACTTTTTCATCTGTACGCATTTGTCCTCCTGATATCCCCCATTAAACTGTGTTTCCACTTATTCATATCAACAAGTTATACCCACAGTCTCCTTTAAAGAACCTGAGAATAGATATTTAGGTCTGTTTCTCCCTCTTTCAGCTCACCCAACTTAGGAACCAGTGCCTTAAAGTGGGGGGCTTCAAAATGGGCCTCCAGGTGATCCATGGAGGTCCATTCCTCTAACATGGTAAAGACATTGGGGTCTTTTAGGTCCTGGTGGAGTTCGTATGAAATGCACCCCTCTTCCTTGCGGGTTTCCATAACCAAGTACTTGGCCACCGCCAAATAGGTTTCATGATTGTCCTGCTGTACAACATTGCGTGCCACTACTCTAATCATTAAATTCCTCTCTCTTCCTGAATGTCAAAATCTATTTTCTTGAGTATACGACTTCGCAACCGCCCTTACAACATCTGTAGGTAAATTTCACAAAAGTGCAAAACAAATCCCCCTTGTGTCCTGGGACAAAGGGGGATTGTTTACGATCAAGTTCAAGGGGACTGGTCCACATGGACCCAGGCCGCTACCTTTTTCGGATGGGCCTGGGTGCTTTTCAACCCCTGGTAGACATGGTTCACATAACCCACCAAGACATAGGCTGTCATGGCAGTGGCTGACCACACAGCCCCTTCAGCAAACAGGGCCCACAGGCCTGTGGCCAAACTTTTCTGGACAGGCACCATGTAGGTGGCCAAGACCATGACCCCCATGGGTAGGGTACAGAGGACGCTCCCCACCAAGGGGTGGTTGAGGGCTTCTGTGAATCCCTTGGGTCCCCTAGCCCACTTTAAAAGCAGGGCCATTAAAAGGGTTAAAGAAAGCAGTCCGCAAATGGGTCTCGCAAACGTATGATAGCCACCAAGCACATTGCCCAGGGTCGCAAGGGCCAGCATCAGGCCGGCAATGGGATAAGGGATTTTTTCTAGAAAGTTGTCCATTCTCCACCCCTACTTGTCTTCTACCTGGTCTGTAGTCTGGTCTGCACCTTGGATGGCCCCGGACATTTGTAAGCTTGCCAGTTGGCCTGGGTCCACTTGGCCCCCTTCAATCAACTGGTCAGCCACCCACCGGGCAACCCGACCTGTAATGGTCACACAGTGTTTCTTTCGCTCTGGTGAAGCAAATTCAAAGTTGCGCACGATCACCCGACAGCAAGTGGACTTGTACTCCGCCTTAATATAGTCATGAAGGTCTGCTGCCACAGGGAACATGCCGTCATCCATGGCCTCTCCATGGTTCCGACCCCATGCCATCCCCAGGGCCATTTGACCTCCAGATACTGCGCCACAGACACAGCCCGCCTTACCCATGCGCCACCAGAAATTTGTTGGTTTTTCAGCAAATTTCACTGAAAAAAGTATATGGATTGTGAACCCTAAAAGAAGGCGTTCGCTTCCTTGTGAAAAAAATCATAAAAAACCTATTGCCAATCTCAAAAGCACATGTTACTATCTCAATATATTCGAATATGTTAATTGTTCTTTTATTTTTTCACCATACATAGATCACCATCTATATTATCCAAACCCGCCCCGACACCCCCGTCGGGGTATTGTAAGGCATTGTATATAGATATTCGTCTATGTAATTGATCAAGGAGTACAAAATGACCACTACAAATCAAAACACCACCGAGGAAATGGGCCTTTTTAGCCGCTACCTGACGGTTTGGGTGACCTTATGTATTATTGCAGGCGTTTCCATTGGCAAATGGTTTCCTCAGTTTCCAAGTTTCATAAGCCAATTTGAGTACGCCCAAGTTTCCATCCCCGTAGCCATTCTCATTTGGCTCATGATCTACCCCATGATGCTGAAAGTAGACTTTTCCAGCATTCTAGGCGCAACAAAAAAGCCTAAAGGCCTCGTCATTACCACGGTGACCAACTGGCTCATAAAACCCTTTACCATGTACATCATCGTAGCCTTCTTCCTAAAGGTTGTCTTCGCAGGCCTACTGGACACACCTACTGCCAATGAGTACCTGGCAGGTGCCGTACTTCTGGGTGCTGCCCCCTGTACAGCCATGGTATTTGTTTGGAGTCACCTGACCAAGGGAGACGCAGCCTACACCTTGGTACAGGTTGCTGTAAACGACCTCATTCTTTTATTTGCCTTTACGCCCATTGTTGCCCTGCTCTTAGGCGTAACCAATGTGATTGTTCCCTATGACACCCTCTTCCTGTCCGTGATCCTCTTTGTTGTGATCCCCCTAGCAGGTGGCATTCTCTCCCGCTATGTGGTTGTCAAGAGCAAGGGACAGCAGTACTTTGACGAAGTCTTTGTGAAGAAGTTCGACAACACGACCATTGGTGGCCTATTGTTGACCCTGATCATCATTTTCTCCTTCCAGGGAGACAAGATCCTGGCCAACCCTGCCCACATTGCCCTGATTGCAGTGCCCCTGATCCTTCAAACCTTCCTGATCTTCTTTGTGGCCTACCTGTGGGCCAAGGTCTGGAAACTGGACCATAGCGCGGCCGCTCCAGCAGCCATGATCGGGGCCAGTAACTTCTTTGAGCTGGCTGTAGCTGTGGCCATCTCCCTATTCGGCCTTACATCTGGCGCAACCCTGGCAACAGTGGTTGGTGTCCTGGTGGAAGTCCCCCTCATGCTCACTCTCGTTCGTATTGCCAATGGCTCCCGCCACTGGTTTGCACCTAAAACTGCCAATAGACAAAAACAAACGGCATAAACAAGAGGAGGTAAGTGATGAAACAGACAAAGGGTTCTCCCTATGGCAAAAGCCACGGGGACCTGAGGCAAGAAGCCCAAGCAGAAAAACAGCGGCAAGAGGCCACATCCGAGGCCATTCAAACCATTGCCAAGGAGCTGAATACCATTTCTGCTGAACTGGCTGAGATCAAAAGCAAAATAGACAAGTAGTGGAGCCTGGCTCCTGAACTACATACAAACCCACCCCCGGTGTCGTGCGATTTCACCGGGGGTGGGCCCTCATTTAAAACCTAGTTGAAAGCGCCAACACTGAACCTTAGCCAGTGTCGGCGCTTTTATTTGTTTTCTATCCTTTAATACACATGATCTCCCAAATATGACCGTCAGGGTCCTTAAAACCATGGGCATACATAAATCCATAGTCACGGGCCTCATTAAAGGGTTCTCCTCCAGCCGCCACAGCCTTTTGCACCAGCGCATCAACTTCGCCTACTGACGACACGTCCAGGGTGACAATGGCGTGGGTTTCCTTTTGCATGTCCCCAATGGGATTCTTGGAATAGTCATGGAAGAGGGCATGGTTGTGGAGCATGAGGAAGTGGCCGTCTCCAATCATAAAGCCTCTGGAGTTGTCATTGGAATGCTTGTCGCTGAAGGTAAATCCAACCGCCTCATAAAAGGCCTTGGACTTGTCCAGTTCTTTAGCCGGTAGGTTAATATACATGTTTTTAAACATAAGTCCTCCTTTGGACACCACTCCGACGCTTAGGGTGTCTCCACACGTCCGTTTGCATACCTGGCGATCCGCCCTTGGCCCTTGTCATGGGTAGGGTCCGACCGGTCCCAGGGCCAGCCACCAAACCGGGTCTCCTGGTAGTCCGCATAAGCCTGACGGATTTCGTCCATGGTGTTCATAACAAAGGGGCCATACTGGGCCACAGGTTCGTCAATGGGCTCCGCCTGAAGGAGTAGAAGATACGCCTCTGCCCCAACCCCCTCAATAACTAGACTTTCACCACTTATGCTGACTTGGTTGTTCACGGCCACGGTTTCACCATTCAACCGAACTTCTTTACCCTTATAGAAATACAAGGTCCTTGACCCCTTGTCCGTCCGGCTGGGCAAGGCCACCTTGCCCCCTTCCAGCACATGGACCAGTAAAATGTCCACCTTGTTTTCCGGGTCTGCCGCCCAGGAATCGGGAGCTGGGGCAACGGCCCTGACGCCTCCATATTCTCCTGCAATCACGGTCACCTGCCCCTGAGCCTGGTCCCCTTCTAAGACCTTGACCTTGGGGATGTCCTCACCCCATAGCATTTTGTAGTGGGGTTCAACAAACTTGTTTTCCCTAGGCAGGTTGAGCCAGATTTGAAAGAGGTGGAGGGGGTTGGGCTTGTCCGAATGAAGCAGGGGGAACATTTCTGCGTGTTGCATACCCGCCCCAGCGGTCATCCACTGGACGTCTCCCTGGCCATACCGACCCGAAGCCCCTCCGGAATCGAAATGGTCCACGTAGCCCTCAAGGACAATGGTTACCGTTTCAAATCCCCTGTGGGGGTGCTCCGGAAAACCTGGCACCTCATGGCCATGGTACATCTTCCAGTCATTTGATAAGTCAAAATCCTGTCCTAGGCTCCTTCGAGACAGGGGCATGTTGGGCCCCAGGTTATCCCTTCCCTCTGGGTACTTGTCCAAGTGGTGGGCGCAAAAAAGGAAGGGATCATAGGTTTTCCAGTGGAAGCCCAAGGCTTGAACTTTTTTGATTACACTCATGGTGCTCTCCTTTATGTCTGTCGTCTACTCGATCGTTTTTTCACTCCATTTGTCTTTTACCCCATTCCCAATCACTCCACCCGCCAAGGACCAAATCCCATATTAAATCTGCCCACGAAAAAATGGGCTATTGCTTATAAAATCTAAGATTCCATAAGCAATAGCCCATCTTCATGCAATCACACCGGGTTTGTTAACTGGCGTTCCGGAGTCTTATGGGAAAGTGACTAAGTTTCCCACGTGTAGTGAAATTCACACAGATCCATATCGATATGTATGAAGGGGAAGACTATCCTTTTACAGCCCCACCAATGGTCATGGCCTTTTCCACCTGGTTACTGAACAAGGTGTAAACCAAAATGGTTGGCAGGCTGGCAATCACCATGGTGGCACCCATGGCCCCCCAGTCGGTTGTAAACTGTCCCTGGAAGAACAGAATGCCCAGTGGGAGGGTTTTTAGGTTCTGGTCAATGACAAGTACATTGGCCAAAATAAACTCATTCCACGAATTGAGGAAGGTGAAAATAATCAAGGTGGCAATGGCCGGTTTCACCGTCGGGACAATAATGTGGTAAAAGGCTTGGAAAATGTTTGCTCCATCAATACAAGCGGCTTCTTCCAGTTCCACTGGAATCCCTAGGAAAAATCCGTAGAAGACCATGGAGGAAAAGGCCAGGTTAAAGGCCGCATAAGGCAGGATCAGGGCCCAGTGGGTGCCCATCAAGCCAAGGTCCTGGACCACGCGGGCCACAGGAATAAGGACTGCCTGAACAGGAATAAACATGCCCAGGGCTATAAAAGTCCTTGCAAAGCCCTTGCCCTTCCACCTCATACGGCTGGTGGCATAGGCAAACATGAGGGCAAAGACAATGGTAATGGCCACGGTTCCCACTGCAACAATCATAGAGTTGAGGAAGTACTGGGGCACATTGTACTGGGACCAGGCCTTGATATAGTTTTCGATCCGGAGGACCGTTGGAAATCCAAAGGGATTACTTACAAAAATCTCGTCGTTGTTCTTGAAAGAGTAAAAGAGCATCCAAATCAATGGATAGAGGGACACAAAACCATAAAACCACAAGAACAAGGTGAATATACTATTGCCCGGGGAAAAGGGCCTTCTATGTTTCTTTCTTGTCAGCGTTGATAACATACTAGGCCTCCTCCGCAGCATTTTCTGTCTTGAAAATGCGGTTGATCACAAGGATGGCCACAAGACATTCCAGGACCAGAACAGCCGCTGCTGTCAGGCCGTAGCCAAACTCACCGCCTCGGAATGCAGCAGAATACATCATATAGGTCAGGGTGTAGGTGGAGTTGCCTGGTCCGCCTCCGGTCATAATAAACATTTCTGTAAAGGCCTTAATACCGCCTGTTACAGAGATCACCAGACAAAACTTATAAGTCTCTGCCAAGAGGGGTAGGGTTACCTTAGTATGGGCTTGTATGGCATTGGCCCCGTCGATTTTAGCCGCTTCATAATAGGAAGTGGGTATGGACTTGACCCCTGCTAAAATCAGGGCAAACTGGTAGCCCATCCACTGCCAGGCGTTAACAAAGGCAATGGCGTAAATGGCCTTGTTTCTATCGGTCAACCAATTCTGGCTGAAGTCAGATCCAATGGCCTCAAAAAACTTGTTCAGTAGACCTGTGTCTGCATTGTAAATGGACAGCCAAAGCTGACTGACCACGGTCACGGACAATACCACGGGAATAAAATAAACCACACGGAAGAAGTTTCTACCAAAGAGTTTTGAGTTGGAGACGGCCAAGGCCAGTACGGTTGCCATGGTCATCTGAAAAACAGTGATGACTGTAGCAAATATCAAGCCATTCTTATTGGAAATCCAAAATGTCTTATCTGTAAAAAGTCGCGCATAGTTATCAAACCCAATAAAGGTCCCAGTCGATAGGCCATTCCAATCGAAAAAACTTCTAAAGAAGACTTGGACGATAGGGTAAAAGACCAGGACGATGAACAGGAGTAACGCTGGGAATGTAAATACAGCGATGGCCCATTTGTTACCGAAAAACTTCTTCACTGTTGTTTATCCTTTCCTAATTGCCAGGCATGTGGCCTGAAAAATTGAAGCAACCTACGATCCTATAGGTTGCTTCAACAAAATGCTCACTTGCTTATTTCTTCATTCGCTCAATCACCTTGTCCAGTTCTTCAATGAACTCACCAGACGTATAATCAGACGTCAGTAGGAACTGTGATTGGTCTTCAATCGCAACCTTGAACTGCGGATTTGTTAGACCCCATGCGAACTTGGTCGTGGACGTCATGTTTGGAATCTCTTGAGCTAGCTTTTCCATCATTGGAGGGAATGGCTTTTCCGGCTGAACAGAATCTGCTACATTCAGAGCAAGAATTGGGTTAGATCGTTTCATGTACTTGGCTTCACTATATTTTTCGGAAACAAAAGCTGCAACTTCTGCTGCCAGTTCCTTGTTTTCAGAGTGTGGGCTCACCGCGTAGCCACCTGGTGCACCGCCACCTGCCATGGCATACTTGTTGTTTTCATAACCAGGCATTACCGGGTACCACATCCAGTCCGCATTGTCACCCAACTTGTCTGTTGACGCTTCAATTTCCCACTGGCCATTAAGGAACATGGCTGCCTTGCCTTCGTAGAACAGGGAAGCAGCTTGGTCATAGTTAAGGTTGGTTGCACCTTCTGGTAGCATACCTGCCTTTACTAATTCTTGAATGGTTTCAGCTGCTTGAACGTAGGCGTCTTCAGAGGCCATGCCCTTGCCTGCGTCCAGCTTCACAATACCTTCTGGGTTGAAACGAGTAGCAAATACGTCGTATAGAGCTGTCGTAATCCACTTTTCCTTTGCAAAGATAGACATTGGAATCACGTCATTTGCATTAAAGACTTCAATGGCAGTTAAGAGTTCCTCATAGGTTTCAGGAACCTTTACATCGTGCTCCTCAAAGAGGGCCTTGTTGTAATACCAAACCACAAGCTCGTTGCCTGCATATGGGAAGGCATAAATGTGACCGTCTTCGTTATAAATAATGTTGCTTGCACTTGGCTGGGCCTTGTCCAGGTAACCAGATGACTTGGCAACATCGTCAAGGATCATAATGTTACCTGACTCTTTAAAGGTTTCAATTTGAGATAGGCCCACCTGGAAAATATCCGGTAGGTTGCCTGTAGCTGCGTAAGTTTGTAGCTTCTGGCCATCATCCTGGGCCTGAACGTCAAGTTCCAAGGTTACGTTTGGATACACCTTAGCTAGTTCTGCAACTGCGTAATCATAAGGAATCTTTGTGTCGTCGTCGGAGTATTGGGCATAAATGCGCAGCGTCACTTTTTCGTCCTTAGGTGCTTCCGTGTTATTTGCTGGTTCATTGCTCTCAGCCGGTTGCGCACAGCCAGCCAACAGGCCGATTGTCAGCATAAAAACAAGAAGCAAAGAAAGTACTTTTTTCATTGTTTCTCCCCCTAAATCAGTAGTAATAACGTTTTCCTATGGCGTTAGTATATGAAGGAACCGTAATCAAATGAATGGAGAATCCAAAAAGGATTTGTACTATCCGAAAAAACTCTCTCTTTTCGTAAAAGTACAAACCCTATTCATCCGATGCGCCCTGGCATCAAATAAGGGCGCCCTCGACTTTCCTACCTGCCCCGATATTGGCTGGGAGACTGGCCAAAATACTTCTTAAAACACTTGCTGAAATAACCTGAGTCACTATAGCCCACCTTTTCAGCTATGACCGCCAACTTGTACTCGGTCTTGGTCATGAGCTTGGCAGACTCCTCCATGCGCACCTTGGTCAGGTACTCCGTGACGGTCATACCCAGTTCGTCCTTGAACATTTTTCGCAGGTAGGTCTGGTTAACCAGAAGTTCCTTAGACAGGTCTTGAATGGTCAGGGTGGACCGACCATAGTGGGTGTCCATGAACCGCTTGGCCCCCTCAGCCACCTTAGAAGACCGGGAATCCTTATGGGCTGTCATATAGGCAATCACCCGGTCATAGGCGTCCAAAATAAACTGGCGCTGAACTGCATCTGCCTGGGTGGTTTGCAGGGTAGTATGGGGGTCAAAGCCTTGGGGGAAAATGTCGGCTACATTTTTGCCCGACTTGACCACGAAGGACAGGAGCAGGCTGATCAGGCCCATATAGGTCATATGACAATACTCCAAACTAAAGTGCTTTTCAGTGGCCTCCCTAAAAACGGAGCCAATGACTTCTTTGGTCCGTTGGGCATTGTCTTGCTGGAGGTACCTTAAAATATTTTCATTCACTTCGGCTGAATAGAAACCAAAGGTCTTGGACTCCGAACTGATCCGGTCATATGGAATGGCCTTGTTGGCACCCAGCTTATACCGATTGCTCAGGGCATTAATGGACTCCAAGTAGGACTGGCGGATGGACTCCACCCCTTGTTTCAGGGTGCCCACGCCCACGGACATGTCAAACCCCAGGCGGTCACGGACAAGGTGAATAAAGTCGTCCAGTTCTTCAATATTAAGGGCTTCACCGGGTGGGTCCATTTGTAAGAGGGAAACCACACGCCCTTCATAGTCAGTAAAGACATGGTGATCCTCCCCCATATCCAAGGTCCCCTTGAACATGGTCCCGACGGAGGCCTTCCAGTTCATGGCCGCTTCTGAGGACTCTGGCCGCTTCATGTCCGCATCGATTTCTAGGGTGGAAATCAGGTATTGTTTGCCTTCATAGTCTTCCCCCAGAATACTCTGGGCCTCTTGGTCTGAAAGGTTGAGGTTATCACGGGTATAGATCAACCTGCGGAAGAATTGGTCTTTTCTGTCCGCTGCAAGGCGGTCACGTTCCTCCTCCTGTTCCAGGGCCCTATTAATATTGTCCTGAAGGCTGAGGAGGGTCACCAGGAGTTCTTCCTTCTCAAAGGGTTTCACGATATAGTCTGCTACCCCCAGCTTGACAGCCTTCCTGGCATACTCGAATTCACTATTGCCCGTAATGAGGACCACAGCGGTGTCTGGGTGCTGGTCGGCCAATTCTTCGGCCAATTCCAGACCGTTCATAAAGGGCATGGTAATGTCTGAAAGGACAATGTCCGGCTCATGTTCTTGGGCCAAGGCCAGGGCTTCTTGCCCATTCTTGGCCTCACAGCAGATGGAAAAACCATAAGCTGGCCAATCAATGGCACTGCGAAGGAACTCCCGAAAGACAGGCATGTCATCTACGATCATAATTTTTAGCATGGTCAACTCCTTTCTTTGGGCCGCCCTCTCGGATAGTTTCCAGGGCTTTTGAGGTGTAGACGATCTTGGCCCTCGTGCCTTGACCTAGGTCACTCTCATAGGTTAGGCTGCATTGTCCACTGAAGAGGAGGTTGAGTCTGTGGTTGACACTGTAGAGGCCAAAATGGCCAGGTCGTTTGTCTGTAATAGTAGCCAAGTGGTCGGCAGGAATCCCTACCCCATTGTCCACAACCGCCAAGGTGGCCCCGCTTGGGTCCAGGGTGCCTACCAGGAACAGGGTCCCCATGGTTTCCTTGTACTTGAGTCCATGGTAAATGGCATTTTCCACAAGGGGCTGGAGGGTGAGTTTGGGGATGGGTAGGTCCAGTAGCTGGTCGTCCACTTGTATGTCATAGGTAAAGACGTCGGAATAACGGATTTTCTGTAACTCCAAATAGTCTTTGGTGATTTTGAGTTCTTCTCTAATACTAATGATGTCGGCTCCGCCAGACAGGGAACTTTTATAGTAGTCTGCCAGCCTCCGGGTGGCCTTTTGGGCCTTTTTGCTTTGGCCCATTTGGGACAACTTGAGGATAATGTCTAGGGTGTTATAGAGGAAGTGGGGCTTGATCTGCTGTTGGATCAAGGCCAGTTCATAGGCACTCTTTTTCTTTTCTTCTTGCTCCACCTGGTGGATTAGGCCTTGTATGCGGACGGACATCCGGTTAAAACTCTTGGCAAAGAGGCCGATTTCGTCTTGGGTTTTCATGTTAAAGCGCAGGTCAAATTGACCTTCGGAGACCTGTTCCAGACCTTCTTTGAGCCGCATTATAGGATCGGTGATCAGCCTATTGAGGACCACCGACATGGCAATCTCCAAAATAATAATGGTGGCAACAATCACCACACTGAGGGCCAGGAGGTTGTTGAGGTCCTGGGTTTGAGCGCTCAAGTCTGCTTGGCCTAGAAGGGTCCACCCCAGTCTGTTAATGGCCTGCTGGGACAAGATCACCCTTCGACCATTTAGGGGAATAATCTCAGAACTCACGGCTTGTGTCGCCCTATCCAAGAAGGACAGGACGGGCCTTTGGTCCACAAGGGTCAGTAACCGGTCGTCCATGGAGGTGGCCACCACGGCCTTTTGGCTATTCACGATGAAATAGTCTGCCTGTTGCTCCCCAAAAAGGTGGGCAAAGGTGTCTTGGTTGACATTGATAAAGAGGTAGCCCAAGGTTTCACCGGTGTCGATGTTCCAAATTTTCTTGGCCAGGGTCAAGACTGCAGTATTGGGGTCTGGCACCAAAAAGGACCGTCTTACCACCGGAAACCACTGGTTGTTACCAGCGTTCTGCCTGAGTTCCTTACGCATGTCTGATATAAAATAGCTTCCAAAATTGCGGTCCATGCCCTGGTCGGTCATAAAAAGCTTTTGACCCTCGTCGATATAGGCGATGGAGTCTATGTCCTTAAAAATGAGTTTTGCATAGGCCAGCTCATTGGAAACGGCTGACTCAAAGAAAACGTCCACCACTGGCTTGGCACTGATGGCTTCATTCCTATAGAGGTTGTTGATACTAATAGTTAAGAGGGTGGCGCAACTGTCCATCTCGTCCAGTATACTTTCCACCCGGTCTGCAATGAGGACCGTATTGTCATCCATGGTTCCCAGGGACCGGCGGACAATGGCTCCTTCGTATAGGTTCATGGAAAAAAGGGCATAGGCCAGAATAGGCAGGATGGTCAGTGGTAAGTATAGGTATGTGATTTTTCTCCGGATGGACAGGTTGAGAAACTGGTCTTTGAGATTTTTCATCATATCCCTACCTCCTCTTTTGCGCTTAGACCTCGACCAATTGACGAGGACGGCTTCACTATGTATGATTATATCAGATGTTTCGTAATGTTTACTAAATTTGTTTACTTGGCGCACACCTGGCTACCTGCAAGGCTTGCGCCCAAATCATAGGAGGTTCCATGAACTTTTTCCACAGCGACGGCCCCTTCCAGAAATATGGTACTATGATTTTTGACCTATTGGTTCTAAACGGTCTTGTCCTTTCCATCTCTGCCCTTACCCTGGGTCTAGGTTTTGGAGCCAGTGTGACCGGTCTGATTTATTCCATTGACCGCACCCTTTTTGAGGGACGAGGCTACGCCCTGGAAAACTTTAAGAAGAGCCTATGGCAAAACTGGAAGCAGGCTACCCTCCTCTGGCTCATGGCTGTTCTCGTTTTCTCAGGGGCCTTTATCCTCCAGGACATGACCAGCGCAGGTCCGGGCAACTTGTCCATCTTTGGCCTCTTCCAATGGGCCATTATGGTGGAAACCGTTTTTGTCCTCCTCTATGCCATACCCACTTTGGCCCTCCTAGAGGTCAAAATCCTTCCCCTCGTGCGCAACAGCTTTATTCTGGCCCACAAGCATTTTTTGACCACCCTCACTGGTGCAGGAGCCATCGCCCTGGGACTGTATGCCAATATGCAGCTAAGGGGTATTTTAATCATTTTGCTCGTAAGTGGTCTGGGTGCCCTTGTCAATAAATTGGTGACCCGGACGGTTTTGGTCAAGTATATGACGGAAGACCAGCGGGTGGCCTTGTTTGATTCTTCTTCTCCACATGGTAAAATGTAGGTGTTGACCCACTTACTTGGATTTGGAGTATACCATGAGGACGATATTAATCGGGTGTTTACTGGTTCTTACCCTTGCTATTACGGGATGTGTTGGTGCAGAACTAGCAGACCTAACAAGTCTAGAAAACAGGACAAGTTCCAGTCAGCTCACCTACGACACACATGTGAACACGTCTCAAGCCAACATGGAAATCCACTATCCGAGGTTCAACATTCCAGCGAACCCTGAAGTGGAAGAGAAAATCAACCAAGTCATTCATAACCACCTCATTTTCGCCACCAAATATTCTTATCAAACTACGTCCAACGGGCCTAGACTCCATGCCATCTTCTCCCTGAGTCAGACTGGAAAAGTGGTTCAAATCGAGAAAACTGCACAATTAAGAGGCAGTCCAAGAGCCTTGAACCACCTAGAATACATACATATCAATATTGAAACAGGCAGAGTCTACAAGCTCAACGACCTGATCACTACTCAAAAAGAACGGGATCTTTTCCACCAGATTCTTCAGGACCGGGTGACAGATATGACCCTGGACATCACAAAGGACGACCAGATCAGAAAGTTAAGTTACTCAATCTTGAACAATGAACTTACGGTCTTCTATGGTAATCGGCGTATTTCTGTTGATTGGAAAGCCCTCAAGGGTGCGGTTAACCAAGAATCTGACTACTACAAAGCCCTTATAGCCAATATCCCGAATGAAGAGCCAACCATAGACCAATCCCTGGTGCAAGGAAAAGACCAATCTCTGGCGACCACAGCAACAAGCGGAAAAAGTGTTACTCCAGAGGTCACCCTGCCAGAGCCCTACATAGAATCCCTATTTGTAGAGTCATCAGACCAAAAGCTCGTCATCACTATCCACCCCCACCCTCAAGCGCCTAAATCCTTTTTTGAGGGCTTTTCTGCTGCCTACTTTGACGACTACAATGAACTCCGCTTCATTCATCCAGACTTTGCGGAAGACCCATCCTATCAAATTGCTAGCATTCCACCTTCAAGGACCTTGGAAAAAGAGGACTTGATCCAGAGAGCATATGAGGCCCCAACCAATGTGCCCCATACCTTGATTTATGGCATTCAGTTCACGAAACCAATCCAATATACATTGGAAGAGACGGTAGACGGCACCTACAAGGTCGAAATCACCCCTGTCCACCAAGCGGAAACAAGGTCGAAGGACAAGAAGAAACCAACCTATGTCCTCCGAACCAAAAGTTATAACCGTATGGAACTCTGGGACCCCGTCTTTACCCTGGTAGAATGGACAGACCAACTGGGGATTTCTCTTTCCTTTCGGATTTTGGTGGATGAAGATGGCTACTTCCTCCCCATTCAATCCTTTGACACAGAGGAGGAGGCGACTCGTCAGCTCTCACTCCTAGTAGAATTGATGGGAGACACCCCAGGTTCGGATAATCCTCAAGTTTTTATTGAGACCCGACCTGATAGACCCTAGTCAGGCTAAGGAATCTTAGATGGTCCAATCCTCAACGCTACGACCGGCTTGAAAACAACCCCCTAGCCCGGTCCACCCCCACAATCCGAAGTAACAAGGGCAACCTTGGCCCCTGAACCCGGTCAATCAACAACTGGTACACCAGGGCAAAAAACCGCCGCTGTCTTCCTTTGGTCTCCTTGGGGTCTTCCACCCGGGTAATGGCATAAATCCGCTCCATGTAGTCCTCTATGGTCAAACCCACTTCCTCATCGGTCTCCATGACCGCCAAAAGCTGTCCAATCCAAGCCCTCTCTTCATCAGACGCCCCCTCAAGCAAATCAAGATTGGCAATATCCCTAATGGAGGTGGCCCGATCAGGATACCAGTTTTCTATCCAGTGCTGGACCCTGGGAGCCAAGACGCTGAGTCCGGGGAGAGACGTCCCGGTTTCCTGGGACAGGACCCCTGCGACCGCATCTTCCTGGAAGCCCATAAGGGGGAGGAGGCCTGCGACCTTGCCAAAGGTCACATGGTTGTCAATGTCATGGCCCAAGTCCGCCAGTTCCAGGGACATGTGCATATTGTCTTCTTCTGGTATCTGGCCACTGATAAACCGCTTGCGGAAGCGTTCGAACTCCGTGAAGTTGCGAATGACTTCCTCGTCGAAACCAAAATTAAAGGCTGCTCCTGGGTCATACTTGGAGAAAATGTAGAGGACCACTTCCGGTGTGTAGACCTGGAGGAGGTCAGCCGGCGTGATCAGGTTGCCAGTGGAAGAGGACATTTTGCCCCTGGCCCCCTTAATGCCAATGAACTCATAAGCAATGTAGCTGGGTGGCTCAAAACCAAAGATTTCCCGGGCAATGCGGGAGGAAACCTCGTAACTACCACCCTGAGAAGAATGATCTCGGCCACCAGGTTCAAAAACCACGTCCTCATACTGCCACCTCATGGGCCAATCGACCTTCCAGTTGAGCTTGATATTGTCCGCTTCCAGGACACCTTGGCTTTCTCCAAAACCGCAGGTACAGGTGTAGGCCAGGGTCTGGGCGTCGGCGTCGTAGGCCGAAATGGTAGTATGGTCCTTGCCGCAACCATGGCAGTAAACGGCAACCGGGTAATAGGCTACCCGCTCTTCCTCACTGGCTTCTTGGGTCTTATATTCCATTAATAGGTCATAGATGCGCCCCCGCTGACCCAGGGCATGGGCAATCCAATCATTGTAGCGCCCGCTCCGGTAGGCCTCGTGTTGGTAGATAAAGTCCACCTCGATGTCGAAGGCCTCAATGGCGGTCTCAAACTCATTTTGAAAGTGCTTGGCGTAACTTTCACAGCACCCATAGGGGTCTGGTATGTCTGCGTAGGGCAGGCCCAGGTATTGCTCGTAGGAAGGATCAACGTTCTTCGGGACCTTGCGAAAACGGTCAAAGTCGTCCCAGGAGAAGATAAACCGCGCCTTCTTGCCTAGCTTTTGTAGGGCCTTGACCACGAAGTAGGTGGTAATCAACTCTCTGAAGTTGCCAATGTGAATGTGGCCCGACGGGCTAATGCCCGAGGCACAGACAAAGATGTCTCTGTCGGGGTGGGCGTCAATGAGTTCCTGGGCCTTTGTTAGCGACCAATGCATGTTTTGTCCTTTCTCAACCTTTTGGTTACCAGCTTTGTGTGGGTGGTTGCCTTGTACCCCTCTCTCAGTGCATAGGTCATTTAGGCCAATAAAAAAACTCCCGTCCTAAGCCTATGCTTAAGGACGAGAGTATACTTCGCGGTACCACCTTAATTCGTTTCCCCCTTGCAGGGGTCACCTCTTCAGGTACGGCCTTTACGGCGATACCCTATCTCTATAACGGGAGAACCCGTTGCACCATCCCTGCCTCTTGGCAGTTCCATGCACAGCTCCGAGTCTTTTTTCAGGTTTACGCTTCTTTGCCCCTTCTCAGCTACCGGGGTTCTCTGGAAAAGTGTCTGTAAGCCCTACTGGTCTCTTCTCAGCCTTTGGTTTTAGTCTTTGTACCCGTCATGGGTTCCTTGCGGTTCCAGGGAGGTTCCCAGGTAATCGCACGTGACGGAACAAGTCCTATAAATTGTTAGTATTGTACTAAAGGCTGAGCAGTTTGGCAAGCCCTAACTTGGACCAAGGGCAAAATGTGCATGAACCTAGACAGCCTGGGACAGTTTGGGTTTGAACAAGTCTTGCACCTGGCTGAGCACACGGATAATTGACTTGTAGTCATCCACTACCAAGTACACTTGCTTGTCCTCAGCAATCTCTGTTAGTACCCCTTGGGCAAACTCCTGGAAGGCTGCTGGCGAAAGGTTTTTCTTGCCTTGTTTCTCCCAAGCACTTACCCAAAGCTTCAGGGCATCATTCATTCCAAAATACTGGTCGAACTTATATTTTGCCAGTATCCATTTTCCGTATCCATATTTCATCGTTTTCTTCCTTGATCACTAGAAGTTTACTGCTTCACCCGTGTAGGTACACTGGAAAAGCTGCTTCATTTCTGCCACAGAAATTTCCCGTGGGTTGGTACCTGTACACGGATCTGCAACCGCACCTGATGCAATTGAATCCAGCTGTGCCTTGAAGTCTTCTTCTGTTACACCGAATGCACGAAGGGTCATTGGAATGTCCATGGCTTGGTTGAAGTCTTGAAGCATGGAAACCAGAGTGTTGACCAGTTGCTGGTCCGTCTCACCTGCAAGACCCAGACCGCGGGCGATTTGTGCATACTTTGGAGCAGCCGTCTTGGCATTGAACTGAACGACGTAAGGCAGGTAAATGGCATTGGCACATCCATGGGGAATGTTGAAGATCTTGCCTGTCTTGTGGGCCATACTGTGAACAATACCTAGAATGGCATTGGAGAAGGACATGCCCGCTAGACACTGGGCCAGGTGCATTTCACTTCTTGCTTCCTCTTGACCCTTAAAGGAGTTTAGCAGGTGGTCTTTCATCATAACGATTGACTGCATAGCCAGGGCGTCCGTCAGTGGGTTTGCCATGGTAGACACGAAGGCTTCAAAGGAATGAGTTAGGGCGTCCATACCCGTGTGGGCCACCAGTTTGGCAGGCATAGTCTGGGCCAGGTCAGTGTCAACAATGGCCACATCTGGCGTAATGTTAAAGTCTGCGATTGGGTATTTAACGCCTGTTTCCTGGTCCGTAATCACAGAGAATGATGTTACTTCTGTACCCGTACCACTGGTAGTCGTAACCGCTGCAAACTGGGCCTTTTCCCGAAGGGTTGGCAGGTTAAAAGGCTTTGCCGCTTCTTCGAATGTAAAGGATGGGTTTTCGTAGAAAATCCACATAGCCTTGGCAGCATCGATTGGAGAACCGCCACCTACACCAACAATCCAGTCTGGCTGGAAATCCGTCATTTTCTTGGCCCCTGCAAGGACAGTTGCCACAGAAGGGTCATTTTCAACGCCTTCAATGAGCTGTGTTTCCATCCCAGCTTCTTGCAAGTAGCTTGTAATGCGGTCCAGAGTACCGCCCTTTTTAATGGAACCGCCACCAATAACGATGGTCGCTTTTTTCCCCTTTAGGTTTTTCAGTTCTTCTAAGGTGTTTTGTCCAAAATACACATCTCTAGGGATCGTAAATCTAGCCATGTTTGCCTCCTATATCTTGTTTCACTCATCTATTTGTATCCTGTGGGTTGGTAAACCCGAATGTAGCTTTCACTGCTTGTCCCTGTCGAGAAACTAGGGAACCTCGTCGACGTAGTTTTGATTATAGGGAGGAAAAAGCCCCCTGCAAAGAAGGCACTTTTCGGTGGGGTAGTTACCAAAAGGTGCCTAGTAAATGGCTACAAGGCTTTGTAAGACTCGGTTTCTTCCAGCTTGAGTGTGATATAATACACTTAAAATACTGAGGAGGTCGTCATGCCTAAGGACAGAACCAATAAGGTCAGCTGTAGCAACTATAAATGTGAAATCGAAGTGACACTGGAAGTTATCAGTGGCAAGTGGAAGGCACTGATCCTATGGCACCTTGGTCAAGAAGAGATTATCCGCTTTAACGAGTTCCGCAGGATCATTCCTGAGGTGTCACAGAAAATGTTGACCCAGCAGCTTCGGTCCCTGGAGGACGACGGTTTGGTCCTCCGCAAGGAATACCCCCAAGTCCCTCCCATGGTAGAGTACTCCCTTTCACCCATGGGCCAAAAACTCCAGCCCATCCTGAATGCCATGGATGACTGGGGAACAGAGTTTGTAGACTTTTACCGCGACAAGCAGAAATAAAGGAGAATCACATGTCCACTCAATATGCATATTTTGCCGGAGGTTGCTTCTGGTGTATGGTTTCCCCCTTTGACGTCCTAGAGGGGATTTTGGAAGTTCGGTCCGGCTACATGGGCGGCGACCTGGACAACCCTACTTATAAGGACGTCAAAACTCAAGAGTCCGGCCACTACGAGGTCATTCGCATTGCCTATGATCCTGCAGTCATCAACTATGACAAACTCCTCCAGGCCTTTTGGCGCCAGGTGGACCCCACGGACCCAGACGGCCAGTTCCAAGACCGGGGACCTTCCTACCGGACAGCCATCTTTGTTGTAGACGAGGACCAGAGACAGGTCGCCCAAAAATCTAAGGCAGACATGGACGCCTCTGGCCGCTTTCCAGCCAAGATCATCACCCCCATTCTTGAGGCGGGCAAGTACTATGACGCCGAAGAATACCACCAGGACTTCTACAAAAAGAACCCGGATGAATACAAAAAAGACCGGTCCAAGTCCGGTCGTGACGAGTTCATTAAAAAAGTATGGGGCGAGGACTACTACGCCATTTATGAGTAAAACAAAAGCCCGTGGGGAAGATGCGCACCAGCCGCCTTCCACACGGGCCTTTCTTTTTATGATCCACTGGGATCGACGAATGATCCATTGGGCTAGACTTTCGAATGCTCAATTAGCAGCAACCTGCCGCAGCCTTCACCCGCTCCCCCTTATGGATGGCGTCGTTTAGCTGGGCCGCAGTGGGTAGTGCTTTCACAGAAGCGATCTTGCCGTTGACCACCACCATGGGAAGGACCTGGGACATGGCAAAGGCCATGTTGGCGTCGGTCAGTTGTAGTCTTTCTCCACTGAACTTAAAAATTGCATTAAGTTTGTCCTGAACCAGTCCAGCCTCCTGGTCTGCCACGTTTTCTACCACGAAGGACAGGTCCTGACCATGGAGTTCCTGCATTTCTGCCTGGAGGGTCACAGGTGTATAGGCTACCCCATCGTCCCCGCAGTCACTGGAACAAGAACAGCCACACCCACCCTCCTGGGCCATTTCAAAACCTGTGTTTTCAACCTGGTTCACGTATACTTCTATGGATTCAATCTTCATTTCTTTTCTTCCTTTCCTGGGCAGGCCCGCAGGACGCCCCTTCACACTTAGACTGGACACACCAGCTTACATTTCCCACAAGAACACTTACTTAGGTCACCCTTTTCATTGGCCTTTTCCCGAATGGGACAGACCCGTAAACAGATATTGCAGTGGATACAGACCCCTTCTGCCTTGTCGTCAGCAACCAGGGGGGCGTCGGTAAGAATGACCCCTAGAGTGGCTGTTAGACCCAGCCCCTTGACCACAACAGAGTCCACTGGGCTGAGTTCACCTACGCCAGCTTCAATGGCCATTTTGACCAGGGACACATGTTTGACGTTATTGTCGATCATGGCTGTCTTAAAGCCCAGGCCATTGAGATAGTCAATCACGTCAGTCTGGGCTGCGATGGTCCCAAAGTAGTCGTCAAACTCTCCCATGCCCTCACCGGAACTGCCTGCTGCAAACACAATGGCTGATTGCACACCCCGCAAAACCGTATTGGGGTGGTTGTCTCCATGCACATGGTCAAACCGGTCCACCTTGGCTATGCCTACCTTGTGGAATATGTCCATCAAGTCCTTTATATGCTTTGTCATGTCTTTTTGACCCATGGATTCCTCCTTTCTTGCTTGTTCACTTCTATAGACGGAGGAAATTGAAAAGGGTCACATGCTTTCTCAAAAAAAGGTATAAAAAAACTCTATTTCAGTATGAACTGAGATAGAGTCTTGAAACGAGTCGTTTCACTCGTCTTTATTTTCCCTATGTGATCGTTGCTTACACCTTTCCTAGACTTATTCTTGCCAACACCTTAGCCTAGTCCTCTTGCACCCCACAAGCGCAAGACTGGCAGGTCCCGTCCTTACGCTCATAGGAAACCACATTGCCATAGGCGTCAATGTCAAAATCACAGCAGTCCACTAGGACAGTTTTGAGTTTTTCCTTGGCCCGCTTGAGACGCATTTTGGAGGTGGACACGGAAATATCCAGTTTTTCTGAGATCTCCTTGTGCTTGAGCCCATCTTGGTTGTGGAGCTGAATGATTTCCTGGTCCTTTTCAGGAAGAGTAAAGAGAAAATCATTGAGGCAGCCCGTAATGACCCCATTTTCGTTAAAGGTCGGATCTTCTTCCGGTGCCATTAACTGAATTTGGTCCACATCCATGGCAGGTGCCTTCTTGGACCGGTAGTAATCAATAATGGCATTGCGGGTCACCTGATAAAGCCAAGACCGCAGTTTACTCTGGTCCTGGACCCTTTCAAGGTTTTGATAGACCTTTAAATAGATTTCCTGCAAAATGTCCTCTGCGTCATGTTGGTTGGACACCTTTTTCATGACAAAATGAAGCAGTTCCCCATGGAAGCGGCCCCAAAGTTCTGTAAGTTGTTGTTCCATATGAACTCCTGATCATCTCATTTCCATACTTGCTGGACCAAGCTGAGCTTAAGCCTAGTCTATGGCTATTCTTACCCATTATTCTAAAGGCATACGAGTCATTTTTCAATCTGAACCCTCTTATACGAGGCAAGAATGTTTGACGACCACCGGTTCTTAGTATTATAATAATACTAACTAATACGATTATGAGCGTCCTAAATTTAGCTACTCCAAGGAGGACATATGAAAGCCTTTACCCATACGCACTACGGACCACCAAGTGTACTCACCATGACTGACCTGGTTACACCCAAACCGGCACCAGACGAAATTCTGGTCCGAGTCCACGCATCGTCCATCAACTCAGCTGATCTTGACCATGTAAGGGGCACCGCCTTCGGTCGCATGGCCGGCCTGTGGGGTCCAAGGTACAAGGTGATCGGATCAGATATCGCCGGAGAAATTACTGCTGTTGGCAAGGAGGTTCAAGGACTTGCCGTGGGCGACCGGGTCTATGCAGACCTGACCGAGTATGGCTTTGGAGCCTTTGCCCAGTTCATTGCCCTTCCCTGGAAGGCGGTCACCCTGATCCCCGACCACCTGACCTACACCCAGGCAGCCGCCCTGCCTTCTGCGGCAGTGATTGCCATGCAAGGCATACAGGCTAAAGACCTGGGTCCCGGAAGCCAGGTCCTCATCAACGGGGCAGGAGGGGGCATGGGCACCTACGCCCTACAACTGGCCAAGGCTGCTGGGGCAACCATAACAGCCGTTGACAAAGGTGTTAAACTAGACGCCCTCTTGGCCATGGGTGCTGACCGGTTCATAGACTATAACAAGACCTCCTATACGAAGGAAAACCACCAATACGACCTAATCTTAGATTGCCAGGGATTCTTCTCCGCCTTTACCTATCGCAGAATACTCAAGCCCGGGGGCGTCTACCGGATGATCGGGGGCTCTATTGGGTCCTTAATTAATGTTTTCTTTGTTGGTGGCCACCTTTCGAGAAGGAGCAACAAATCCATTGGCCTCCTTCTGGGACGACCCAACCGCAAGGAAGACATGGACCTTTTGGCCTCCTTAACCCAGTCAGGACGCATGGTTCCAATCATTGATCGCGTCTTCCCCTTTGACCAACTGACCCAGGCCTTCACCTACTATGAGCAAGGAACCTTTGTGGGTAAGGTCGTCATAGATATAGTCCCCCAGGCCCCCAGTGAATAAGCTCAATCATAGGCACGCCTCAAGGATCACAAACCGCCGACAAGGGTAACACGACGGACATGAATCATCCTACCAAGACGATAACCAGACAGGAGCACCCCATGACCAAACCCATATTGGACAGCCTAGGCCGAACAGAGGCCGACTTCCTAAATGACTATGATATTACTGCCTTTGAACAACCATCGGTCACCGTCGACATGCTACTGATGACCATATCCAACACCCCAGTGGACAACTACCGCAAGCTTGCAGAAAAGTCTCTGCGGGTCCTCTTAATCCGGCGAAATGAGCACCCCGCCTTGGGCCAGTGGGCCCTGCCCGGTGGTTTCATCCGCATGAACGAGGACCTGGAAACCGCAGCCTACCGAGAACTGAAAGAAGAAACCCAGGTGGACAATGTCTATCTGGAGCAACTCTATACCTACGGGGCTGTCCAGCGAGACCCCCGGGGCCGGATCATTAGCACGGCTTATATGGCCTTGGTCAACGAAAATGAAATCAAGCCCAAGGCCGGGTCGGACGCAGCTGAAGCCAAGTGGTTTGACCTGTCCTACGCCCTGCAAAGGGAGGAAAGGGAAATGACCCCAGAGGGCTTCGTTGAACACAAGGATATTGCCATAACCCTGACCAGTAAAGACACCCGCCTAAACACGGTGGTCCGCCACTCCAGAACCGTTGCCGGTAAACAGGTGTCTTATACACGGAAGATCATAGAAAACGAGGGCCTCTCCTTTGACCACGGCCTGATCATCCAACAGGGCATGGAGCGTCTGCGAAACAAGCTGGAATACACCGACGTGGTCTTCCACCTCTTGCCGGACCTCTTTACTTTGACCGAGCTACAGAAAACCTATGAAACCATCTTGGGTAAGACCCTGCTCAAGGCCAATTTCCGCCGAAAGGTGGCCAAGATGGTAGTCGAAACCAACCAGTCCACCAAAGAAGGGGGACACCGTCCCTCCAAGTTGTTTACCTACAACCCCCGCTGGCAAGACCTCTAGTTGCGTTTTCCTTGGTTCACCGCTCACCAATCGGGTAGGAAATTACCGGGAGGTGTTCCATGAAAATAGGAAAAATCACAGCAACTGAAAACGGGCCCTATCGCGTAGAGCGGGTGAAAAAAGTAGTGAACGCTAGAGGGGATGTCCTGGGCACTGACGAGGAAATGTGGCTCTGCAGGTGTGGCGGTTCAGGCAACAAGCCCTTCTGCGACGGGACGCATAAGACCAATGGTTTCAGCGGCGTGAACCCTGAAATCCATATGACCAACGAAACCGTGGCCTACGAGGGCAAGGACATTACCATCTATGACAACCGCAATATATGCTCCCACAGGGGCTACTGTACAGGCGAGTTACCAACCGTCTTCAAGGAGACAGAACCCTGGATCGACCCCGACGGGGACACCGCGGACAAGATCATGGCCTTATGCGACAAGTGCCCTTCCGGCGCCTTGTCCTACGCCTTAAAAGACCAAGACCGTCACCAGGGTCATGCGCCCCCGCCCCAGGTCCGCTTGTCAGAAAAACACTTTGGCTTCCACGGACCCTACGATGTCACTGGCCACGTGTCCTTTGAAGGCCAGCTCAACCGGGCACCGGAGTCACCCAATAAGATGACCCTCTGCAGGTGTGGCCATTCAAAAAATAAGCCCTTCTGCAGTGGAGAGCACTACAACATTGGTTTTATTGACGCAAAGAACGACATTGACTAACACACAAAAAACCACTGAGTGGATATAAATCCCTCAGTGGTTTTCTATTCGTCTTACTTGTGATCCAGGATGGGTCTTGCCTAGTAATTAAACTTGGCAATGTTGGACTGCATTTCCTCAGCCAGTTGGGCCAGAGACTTGCTGGCATGGGCAATTTCTACAAGAGCAGCGGTTTGCTCTTCCACAGAAGCCGAGGCCTCAACCGTACCCGCAGCATTCTCTTCAGAAATAGCCGACAAGTTTTCAATGATCTCCGTGATCTCATTCTTCTTGTCCCGCATACTCATACCAGAGGTATTAATATTGTCCAAGCTGCGGCGCATGTCGCTGATGGCGTTGGCAATCCCTTCAAACTTCTCATTGGTCTTGTTTACGCTATCCGCCTGTTCTTCCACGATCTCTTTCACTTCTTCCATGGCCTCCACCGCATTATTGGTCTGTTCAGACAGGTCCAAAATGATCTTGGCAATCTCTTCAGTGAACTTGTTGGACTCCTCTGCCAGTTTTCGAATTTCGTCAGCAACAACAGCAAAGCCTCGACCCGCTTCGCCAGCCCGGGCAGCTTCAATGGCTGCATTGAGGGCCAATAGGTTGGTCTGGTCGGCAATGTTACGGATCATGAGGCTGGCACTCTCAATTTTACCAGCGCTGGCATTGGTGGTCTCAATCACCCGGCGGACCTCACCGGTGGTATTGGAGGTCACCTTGGTTTTCTCTACCAGGTCATGGAGGATTTCAAACCCCTGGTTCTTGAGGGTATCCACATTTTCAGTGAGGTCATTGAGCTCCTCAATCAGTTCATGGTCACTATCGATCAGCCCGCTAAGGTCAGTTACACTCACTACACCTTTTTCTGTGTCTGTAGCTTGTTCAGTGGCACCGTGGGAAATGTCCTCAATGGTCTTAGACACTTCATTGGCAGCTATGGAGGACTGCTCACTGGTGGTCATAAGTTGTTCAGAAGAGGCCGCCACTTGGGTTGCATTGTCAGCAATGATTGAAATCAAGCTAATGATATTCTTCTGCATTTTCATGAGGGATTGGGTCATGACACCAATCTCGTCTTGCCGTTTCAAGTACTTCTCCGTCCGCTCTGTCTTATGGTCAGAGAAATCGTAATTGGCGAAGTCCTCAAGCAAGTGGGAAGCGTCTACGATGGGCTTGGTTACTGAGTTTACAATAAAGACGATCAAAACACTCAGGGCCAAGATCCCAATAAAACCTGTCAAAACCGACTGGAAAAGGATCACGTTGACATCCTGGAGGATTTCGTCTTTGAGGACAACCGTCACAAAGGTCCAAGGGGTCGGTGTCCGTCCAATCTGAATAGGTGTATGGGTATAAATGCTCTCCTCACCAGTAATAGACGAGGTTTGGGCATAAGAGAACTGTTTACCCGCTTGGATGTCTGCGATCAAGGTCGGATAGGTAATGAAGTCTGTTGCAGGCTGGGTAATGATCTCGGTGTTGGGGTGGGCTACAATGGTCCCGTTATGGGAGATCAAGCCCCCGTAACCACTCTCAAACAACTCAACCCCTGCAGTGATCTCCCGCAAGGAGTCCAGGGCAATGTCTGCACCCACAACCCCCACAACTGTGTCATTGACAATAATGGGGACCGACAGGGTGGTCATGAGAACATCCACATCGTCAATGGGATAGTAAAAGGGGTCCATGATGTTTTCTAGACGGGTATTTCTTGAAATTAAGTTCCAGTCCCCAGAACCGGCCACATCATACTCCACTAGGGGGGGTAATTTCAATGGCACCACCGGACCGATACCAGTAAGGAATAAAACGTCCAGTCTCGTCGTGGCCGTCTGTATTCCTAAACATGGCGTCCTTGCCGTCCAGGGCGTTGGCCTCCCAAACGGTCCAAATCCCAAGGATGTTGCTATTGTCCTTGATGACCTCTTTGAGGGTTTCGTTCATTTCCTCCCGGTTGGCCGTACCGGCTAATTTTGCCCCCTCGAAAGAACGTGCCAAAGCGCGGATACTGATATGAATGGTCTCAATATCATTTTTAATGATCTCCGCAAATTTTTCTGACTGGGCCTGGGCATAGTCGTTGGCTTGGTCTGTGGCTAGGTTTACTGTGTTGGTTGTAATGACTGTGATAATGAGTGCGAATACAAGGATGACGGTCACGAGTATGCTCAGAAGAATCTTTAAACGTAAAGATTTCATGCTGCTTCCTCCCTAAGTTGCGGACAAAGATAAAGACCCTCTTGGTACTCCATGCTTGTAATTGGAATCATCCCAGGGTCTTATCATCGTCTGCCTACGTCATGTAAAATGCCTTCACTATTGCATGTATACCCCTGACAAGACAGCCTATTCGGTTGTAAATTATTTACCTGTATTTTCTATTGGCTTGGACTCAGGTCAACCCCTTTTGCCTTCAGGTCCTCCACAGACACCAGTACAAGAGAATCGCGGTCATCATCAAACAGGAGGTCATAGACCATCACCGGTACATTGGTCTCCTGCATTCGGTACTGGACGTTGGTCCGAACCAAGGTTCCCAGTGGGTCCATGGCATAGGTTTCCACGGGTTGATCAGCAGGTTTGACAAGATAGTCCTGTTCTGGATTTAAGGCTTGATTGATACTCCTTCCCGAAAAGGGAAGTCCCTTGTGGGCCGTTGACACAAAAAGGTGGCCATTAACTACAAGGGTCAAAATCGGTTCCCCGTTAAGAGACAACTGGTCTTTGGCAACATGGACCGGGCCAAGACTTATGGTTTCCACGGTAATCACTTGACCAATAGCTTCCTCCTCCACAAGGTGTACAATCAGAGGCTCTCCATCAAGGCCAGTCCACTGGACCGATGGATAAACAGGACTTGGAGGCATGGGGTTGCCATAGGGAAAACCACCAATCACCGCTGCGTGGGTAGTAAAGGTATAGGTCCCTCCCTTGGGCAGACGGATCTGGTGATCCACTTCCTTCTGGCCAACAGGCACATACACTTCTTCCGTGTAGGTTCGTTCACTTTCCAGATCCTTTGCCTCCAGGTGAACCGCACGGGTCAAACCCTCGTAGATCCCGATGTCCTCTCCCTCCAGTTGAAGGGTCACCGTCAACACCACCATTTCCTTCATTTCAATATGATACTTTTGCTGGTCCAACCAGTGAACAATTGGCGTCATCCGCCCCCACTGGAAGCCCATCTTCTGACTCCTATCGTAAAAATCGTAGTCTGCCCCCTCTCCCACCACAGCCAGATGATACCGGCTCCAGGCCATGGTAAAGCCACTGGGGTTGAAGATCAAGTCTCCTTGGAAGGTCAGGTTCCCTTGACTTTTCCCCTCTTCGATAACAACCTCTCCAAGGATGTCCGTGGTTGACCGCCCCTTAAACTGGTCAGTGACCAAGACCAAGGACAGGTTCAACCCTCCCGCTGGCGCACTACGGCCTTCCGGTAGGGTCAGGGTGATCAGAAAGTCTTCTGGCTCCGCAAGCTGTCGCCAAAAGAAGGGGCGACCCTTGGTTTTAGCGATTTCTTCAATGGCCACCAAACTATACCCACCGATATTCTTTGCCTCCACCTCCTAGTCGTTAACCTTCACTTGAATATCTGTATGGAGGATATTCCCCTGGTTTTTTATGTGCTTCCTTGTTCCCTTCGGCTGGTCTGGTTGGTTTGAAAACCGCAGGTGGGCAACCCGTTCTTCCCCGTCCCAGTCTAAAGCGTAGCCGTAATGGACCAAGTCCTCCACGACAATATGTAATACATTGTCCACTGTGTAGACAGGTATGGGCATTTCAAAAATATCAATCCCAATATCCTCGTCCCGTATACTCAAGAGCACCCTTGCTTCACTCTTGTGAAAGGTCCCCACCACGTCACCCACTTGTAATGCTTCAACAGATGCGCCTTGGCCCACTTGCCCGTCTTTACCTATATGTGTCTCACTTCCAAAGGCCATCGTGCCCACCAGGAGAACGAGGGTCATAAGGCTAACACATGCTTTTCGCCACTGTTTGGTCATATGTAAGTCTCCCACTTCTTTAATTGGTAAGTAACATTTTATTCCATACCTGTATTATAAAACATTGCCATCCATGTGAGATTACAGTTCAACCACAAAAAAGCACCCGCCTAATAACGGGTGCTCAGATTGTAGACAGAGTCGACAAGATTGAGACTGTAGAAAACTCTCTCAGATGTTTTGGGCTGATAGACGCTGGAGCCTCCAACACGGGGGCAGCCCCTATCCATTTTCTTTCTTCAAGGCCTTCATATCTCCGGCCGCCAAGCGGTCTTTGGGCTTCTTAAACTCCACCTCAATAATGAGGACTGCCGTAAAGATCAGGGCGCAACCAATGAGAATATTGGTCGTCATGACCTCCCCTAGGAGCAAGATCCCCAAGATGGCTGCAAAGACAGACTCAAGGGCCATGAGAATGGACGCATGGGAAGAAGACGTGAACTTCTGGGCCACGGTTTGTACCGTAAAGCAGAGGAAGGTGGAAAAGATAGCCAAGTAAACAATGGCGATCCAGGCTCGAGGTGTCACCTCCACCGGGATAGGCTCCATAATCAAGGCTGCCCCGATGGACAGGACAGCGGCCACTGCAATTTGGATAAAGGCCAACTTAAAGACATTCATGTCCTTGGCAAAGTACTCGATGGAAATGATATGGGCCCCAAAGAAGACGGCACAGATCAAGGTCAGGGTGTCACCCAGGTTGAGGGCTATGGAACCCTGCAAGGAAATAAAGGCAATACCAATAATGGTGACCACGCTACCCACAAAGGCCTTAACCGGTGGACGCTTCTTGTAGAAAATCCAATAGAGCAGGGGCACCATGACCACATAGGTTGCCGTTAGAAATCCCTGCTTAGACGCTGTGGTGAATTGTAGACCGATGGTCTGGAAGGTAAAGCCCAAGAAGAGCAAGGCCCCAACCACTGACCCCTTCTTCCAGTCGTCCATTGTCATTTTTCCAATCCACTTAAACAGAAATACGTATAATACTGCCGCTGCCAGGGTAAAGCGCATGGCCATGAGAAACATGGGTGTCATGGTGTCCAGGGCGTCTTTTACAGCTACGAAGCCGCCGCCCCAAACCACTGCCACAAAGAGCAGGCTTAAGTCTGACAGGTAGGTCTTTTGTTTAGTTGTTAAATTTGACATTTGAATCCCCCAAAATATGATTGATCAATCCCTTACTCCTTACTATTCAACACGGATAGGGGCCTTGTGTCAAGATTTTGTTCTTTACAGGTCAATCGATTCTTTAAAGCCAATCTTTGGCCGTGGGCTGAATCCCTTGGGAATACTCATGTGGTCCAAGAACCTTGTAATTTTTACAATAGACGCGACCTTACTTTTGACCTTTTCCAAAGGAAAAAACGGTTGAAAGGGCCACCATTCTTCCTTGCGATGGTCTAGATAGAATTCTTGGCCAAAAAGAATAAAAACCCCCGACCTTACATGGGTATTTGGCAAGGTCGAGGGAGCAATTTAGCTGAGTATGAACTGTCCTTAATACTGAACGGTCGTCAGGGTCAAGGCCCCTGAGCTGGCCTTGTGGCCCACGTCAGACTGGGACTTTGACTCAAAGGCTTTTTGAATGTTGGACTTGGGCAGCTGGCCCAGACCCACCTGAATAAGGGTACCCACCATGTAACGTTCCATGTTCCGCAGGAAGCCCTTGGCTGTCATGGTGATAATAATTTCATGTTTGGTCTCTTCCACGTCCACAGAGTAGACCTTACGAACGGATTTTTTGGCCTTTTTATTGGAGGTAAAAGCCAGATAGTCGTGCTCTCCAACCATTTCCTCCGCTGCTTCTTTCATCTTGGCTACGTCGACCAACTGGACCATTGTGTTGACGTAATGGCGTTCAAAGAGTGGGCGGTTGGGCGCATCTTTTTTCCAAAGACGGTATTGGTAGGTCATGCTCTGGGCATGGTAGCGGCTTTGGAAACGCTCGTCAGCTGTCTTCACAGAAAAGGCAATGATGTCGTCTGGAAGGTACTCCTCAAAGTAAGCTAGGAGTTCCTTGGGTCCGTGTTCCTTGTTGGGGGCTGTGAAGTTGACCACCTGGCCCTTGGCGTGGACACCGGCGTCCGTGTCGACTGCACCAATAACCTCGATGTCTTCCTTGTATAGCTTTTTCAGAATGGCTTCTAGCTTGCCTTGGACACTCTTGTCTGCGTTGCCCTTGACTGTGTTAAAGCCCATGTATCGTTTGCCGTCGTAGGCAATTTTCATTTTATAGTTTTGCATGTTTTCTCCCTACATTCTTTGTCCGATTATAGTTGGCTACCTATTATACATCAAATATCCCCTATTGAACCGGAAAACCCGCTGTGGTTGAGAAGTTTTTTCCAAGGCGGACTTTGCTGGTCGTCTAGGCAGACTCTGGGCTTGGGTCCAGGCGGTCCCTGCCCTCCATATCCAAGTAGCGCTTGCCAAAGTAGGCAGATATCCCACCTACAATCAGCTGGCCCAGGGCCAGTCCCATGAGGAGGGCCTGGAAGGAAATCCTTGAACCGGCCAGCATGAGGGGCAAGATGATCAGGGTAGTCCCCAGGCCATTGATCATAAGGGCCCGGATGGATATACCAATGGCGTTAAAGGCCTGGCTGGTGAAGTTATAGAGGTTGAGACAGTAGGGACACGCCTACTCCAGGAATACCGATGACCATGATCTTTTTCCAAGATGTAAGTAGCTCACCCAGTTTTGGGATCTTCCAGTCCAAGAGTCCGTGGCGGAAATGGATAAAGGATAGGGTCAGTTCCATGCCGCAAGAACGGGAAACAACCGTGGCTATGGCCAGGTCCACTAAGTGTTTTTTCAAACTGCCTTATGTTAGATCTTTCATAGGGTCTCCATCTCTAGTCTTTTTTCTTCTTTAGCTACAACACTTAAATCGTGAATCGAAATATTCGTCAATGATTGGACGTCAAATCATCGATTTTGGTCATTCTGTTATATAGTCCGTTATGCGAACGATACTGTTTAGGGCTGGCCCACTCAACCATAGGTAGAATGGACTCCACTTCCCTTCGATTGTTTTGGGTCTTTTCCAAAGATATACTGTAGGAGACCGGTCAGTTCTTATCAAATGAATAGAAGTGAATGTAGAGATGAAAAAGAGTTTTCATGACATTGGCAAAGAGACTCAAACAACTGAGAAAGCAAAAAGGCATTACCCAGGAACCCTGGCTGACTATTTGAATGTCAGCTACCAGGCGGTGTCCAAGTGGGAGAACGAGGCTTCGTCGCCTGACATTGGCCTACTACCCAAGTTGTCCGCTTATTATGGGGTGACCATAGATGACCTCTTCACCTTGAGTGGAGACGCCCACCTGAAACGGATTGAAAACATGCTGGACCACCAGGAGGCCATTTTGGCCCTACTCAAAGAGGACTGGTCCATTACCTTTGGACAGTTGGTGGACGGGATCAAGGGTGAGATTGAAAGACTGGACCACCTGTCTACTTCTTCCGGATCACGTCAGGAGCAATATATCCTAGAGAAATGATGGTTTTTAGGGCTTCGTCTATGGGCATGTCCAGTTCTTCATACTGGTCTGGCTTGACGTAGATCAGAAAGCCACTGGTTGGATTGGGGGTTGTGGGGACAAAGACCGTGGTCATGACCTCGTCGCCAATCTGGATATTCTCCTTGGTAATAAAACCGATACTGTGACTGCCTTCCTTGGGGTAGGTCACATAAACCACCTTCTTGAAGTTGGTGGACTGGTCGTTGGAGAAGTTCTTTACGATGTCCTTGAGGGGCACGTAAATGGCCTTGATCAGGGGCAGGTTACTAAAGAGGACTTCAATGCCCTTGGCAATCTGTTTGATGACCACGTTCCCACCAATGACACCTACAGCCAGGACGATCAGGGCTGTTAATAGGAGGCCCAGGCCTGGGATTTTAAAGCCGATGGCGGCATAGATCCACTGGCCCAGTATGGAGTCTGTAAAGGTAAAGAGCCGGGTTAAAATCCATAGGGTGAGGCCGATGGGCAGTAGGACAAATAGGCCTGTTAAGAAGCGTTTGCGTATATAATTTGCCATGTGTTTAGCGTTTTTTTTCATGATTGAACTTCCCTTCTATGATTTCAACAGCCAGTATACCCCACTTTCATTAGGAAGTTTCCATGGAAAAACCAAATACTTTCTTAAGTTTCCACCAGACCTTGTAGTATACTGGTCTATAGTTTATACAGGAAATCCATGGGAGGTGTCCATGAAGCTGGCTATCTATGATTTTGACGGGACTTTGTTTGAGCGGGAAACCCTGCCCTTTATCGTAAAATACTATCAAAAGAACGGCTATTCCAAACGGAAACTAGCCAAGTTCTATATCCATATCACAAGGCTCCTGGCAGTCTATAAACTCAAACTGGACCCGACTATGGACAAGGAAAAGTTCCGGGCCAAGGCCGCCATGGTCTTTATGTACCTATTTGAGGAGTTTAGCAAGGAAGACCTCAAAACCTTCTTCCGCCACTGTACCACGGAGATCGTGAAAGACTTTAATCCGGGTGTCCTTGCGGACATGAAGGAAAAGAAGGCAGCTGGCTACCACACGGTCATTTGTTCTGGGGCCAACACCCTCCTGCTAGGGGAAGTCTCCAAGCACGTGCCAGTGGACACGGTGATTGGAACTGAACTCCATTTCACTGACAGGGACCGTTTTGACTTCCATGCGGCCCACCGCATTATCACCGGCAAGAACAAACCCCTTGCCCTACTGGAGTCCTTTGACCGGGACAAGGTGGACTGGGACCAGAGTTTCGCCTTTGGTGACAGTTACTATGACGTGGATATTCTCAGCCTTACGGGGAATCCCGTTGCAGTGAATCCAGATGACCAACTCCGGGCCATAGCCGCTGAAAAAGGTTGGACCATTATGGATGCTTCGGCAAGTTAGCACTGACAAACCACACTTGATCTGTCCCATACGACAGATCGGGCTGTGGTTTTATTTTTGCTCAAAAGTCCCCTGGTTTGAGGCACATCTTTCCCTGAAAACAAGCAAGTTAGCTGGATTTCCCCGTCACTTAATCTTGTTAATTGTTTAACATATCCGTAACACTCCTTTTTCTCCCTCCTCTGTAGCCCAAGGCCCGCAAGGTGTCTAGGGACCCGTGAACACCCTGTAAATATTCAGAAAATTCCACCTATAGCCTAAGCCATTGATTTAATTCCGACTACTTTAGTAGTATATAACCATAAGGACTTAATCGATATGTATTCTCAATTAAGCGAGTGGCTTCCATTCGCGAACAGGTAATGATAGAAAGGGAGTTCCCTATGACACAAAGAAAAAAAGATAGCGTGATCCTTGGACTTGCCCTCTTTGCCATGTTTTTTGGCGCAGGTAATTTAATCTTCCCAACTTCTGTTGGTTTAACGGCTGGCTCCAACTGGCTGGCCTCTCTGTCCGGCTTTAGCATTACAGGTATTATCCTGCCCCTCCTTGGGGTCATGGCTGTGATGATGTCCGGCGGTACCATGTCCTCCTTTGCCTCCAAGGCTGGGAAGGGCTTTGGCCTTGTATACGGAACGGCTGTTATCTCTGCCCTTGGCTTGGTTGCCGTGAGCCGTACAGCTGCAACCACTTATGAAATGGGTGTTTCCCCTATGCTTCCTTGGGTGTCCCCAGTCGTAAGTTCTGTTTTATTCTTCGCAATTACATGGCTCCTGGCCATTAACCCGTCTGGGATCATTGACCGGATTGGTAAGATCCTAACGCCTGTTTTGCTGGCCATGTTGGCCGTTATTATTGTAAAAGGGGTCTTCTTCCCCATGGGTCAGCCGGGTGTAACAGGTCTGGTGCAACCCTTCCAGTTTGGTTTCTTTGGTGGCTACCAGACCATGGACGCCATGGGTTCTTCTATCCTTGGGGGCATTGTCATTGCCTCACTCCTTGAAAAAGGCTATAAGGAAAAACGAGACCAGCTCTTTATGACTGCCCGGTCGGTGATTATTGCTGGCCTGGGACTGGCCATCGTTTATGGCGGCCTCCTCTACCTGGGTGCCACAGGAACAAGCATTTTTGCTACTTCCCTGCCAAAGACAACACTGACGGTTTCCATTGTCCAGCAGCTTCTGGGTGAAACCGGCAAACTTATTCTTGGCCTCTGCGTTTCCTTTGCCTGCTTGACCACGTCCGTGGGTCTTACGGCAACGGTTGGGGAGTACTTCTCCTCCTTAACCAAGGATAAGGTGCCTTACAAGGTGGTTGTAACCATTACGGTGGTCCTCTGTGCCTTTATCGCTAACTTTGGCGTCGACATGATTGTTGCTCTAGCCTCTCCGATCTTGGTGACCATGTACCCCATGTCCATCGTATTGATTCTGATGAACCTGGCTGATCGCTTTATTCCGGACCAGGCCATGTACACAGGTGCTGTGTTTGGTGCCCTGTCGGTGAGTCTCTTTGATGGCCTTCAGGCAGCAGGGATTGAAATTGCTGCTGTTCAAAACTTGATTGCCCAGCTACCCTTTGCAGAAAGCGGCTTTGGTTGGGTCGTCCCTACTTTGATTGGCTTGGCTGTGGGTCCCTTGGTGAGTAAATTGCTGGGTTCTAGCAAGTCTAACCGACGAACACCCCGGGGCAAGGGTGGTCCTAAAAAGCCTGCCTACTCCCGATCCTAGGATTTCAGTCAACCCATATTCGTGTTTACTTCAGTGGTGCAAGCCGCTTGAACATTAAATCCATAATGCCAAAAGGCGCCTTTCCCCCAGTTGACCTGGGAGGAAGGCGCCTTTTACGTTACTTATTTCTTCACTACGGGACTTATTTCTTCACCACGGGGAAGAGGACCTTGGTTTGAAGCTGGTCCGGTGGGAGTTCGCCTGGATCGTTGAGGTAGATCTCATAGGCCGGACCACTGGGGCGGAAGCCTTCACTCTCCATATAGGCCATCAAGTGGTCATAGGCTGTTTTCAGCTGGTCATAGGGGCCCGTATGGATGGTGGTCACATAGGTCCCTTCTGCCATTTGGCCGGAGTCAATGCCCTGGCCCTCAGGCAGTTGCAGGGCCGTGGGCATGCCGATTTCCACGTCCAAATCGGTCATATCCATGTTGTAGTAGGCCACGTAGGGGGCACCCGACGGGTGCTCTCCCAGGGTTTCCAGGTGTTTGGCGATGGTCATGTAGGACTCACCTATTTTTTGCGGAAGTTTCTCTGCCGGTACCCGGGTCCGGATGGACAGGACTGCTTGTTTGCCCTGTTTTTCTGTGGTGCAGGTGTAAGCCATGGTTTCCTCCTTGTTTAGGGGTAATGCCTTAGACGTCTTGGTTTTTTGCGCTTATTTATTTGTACACTGGGAGAGATCTCGACAAACAAGGGAGTGGGACTTGGTGGAACAGAAAAATCGGCCAAGGGATGTTAGTAGGTACGAAAGGGAGATTTGCATGTTTTTCGTACGAAAAAAGTGTCAAAGTAGCACCTTTTTCATACGAATAATATGCAAAACCGGCCAAGAAACACCCCCAGGCCGGTTTTTTATTGCGCCAATGCGCATCTGTTTATTTGTCAATTCTAGCTGGAAGCCGCTGCCGATGTAGAAGCACTTACCGCTGCAATCACCGCCACCTGTTGGGCAATAATCACCGCTTGTATGGACACCTGAATGGGAGCCGTTGCCAGGTCCTTCTCACCGTTTTGAATCCGGTCGCTGGCAATAATGGCTGAGGCCATGAGGACGTTCATCCCCTTGTCCAACCACTTTCCGTGCTTGCTCTTTTTCATGTGGCTAGCCACCTCAATCAAGTCGTCAATCAGGTGGTCCCCCATGAGGGCGATCAGGGCGATGGCTGCGTAGTACATGGATGAAATCCGTAATTTATTTGCCTTGAGTTGGTTATTGATCTCCACACATCGGGAGACCAAAACTGCCACACTTTCCTCACTGAGGGTCAACATATGGGACATCATTTGCAGGCCGTTGGTAGCCCCAAATCCTGCGGCCCGAAGGGCTTCATAGATTTCTTCGATCTTGCTCAGGGGTTGTTGACTATCCGCCAAGAGAACTGCAAGGGCATAGTCGTCACCGCTGGTCAGGAAGGGGTGGTTCTTCTTCATGTCCTGATAAACCGTCATGGCCCGGTCTGCATGACCACTGAAGTCACTGCCTTCGTATACGGTTGCCAGGGTGTAGAGAGCCGTTGGCAGGTAGGTGGTCTGCTTAAAACCCGCCCGCTTCATAACATCATAGTTATTAATCATCCGGTCCACTTCCCCTTTGGGGTTGGCCGCATTGGCACTGACCAGGCCACTGAGGGGAAAGAGGGGTGTTCCCTTAAAGGGGGAAAACATACCGGTGTTTTGCTTGATATATTGTTTTATCTCTTTAATCTGGTTTGTGTTGAGCGACTTGTCCCCCATGGTGTGGCCCAAGGCCACCAACCATCGAGCCAAGTGCCCCTCCCAGGCGAAATCACTTTTCAGTTGATCGTAGTTGGCAAAAAGGTTGTCTATACGGTTCATATACACTGTATTCATGGTCATCTCCTGTCTCCCTTGGTCCTGGTTTATCCACCTGGACCACTATCGAAACGTCTACTGATCTGTCTACATCTTAGTGCAAGTCTCTTAACTTAAGAGGTAGAAAGGATTAAAAAAGTATTATTTACGCACATGTCCCGGCCAGTTTAAGAGGTTTATCCACTAGGTTTGAGGGGCGAAAACAAGTCAAAGCTAGGCAAACAAGGGGTTAGACCCACCTGAAAATTGGTATATAATAGTTGTTATATAAAAATACAAGGAGGGGGCGCATATGAATTCAATCTTTAAGAAATCCATTGAGCTAAACATGAAAATCGAGAAATTTCTCGACACAATATCCGACAGTCTGTCTTTGTTTGAAAAACAGATCGGTTACTACCTAAGTGGTGACGAAGCGGCCTTTAATGAAACCACAGAACGCATTGTGGCACTGGAAAGTGACGCCGATGCACTGGAAACTGAAATCAAGGTCACTTTGTACAAGTTTATGCTTTTGCCAGACACCCGTGCAGACGTGCTCTCCCTCGTGAAGAGTCTTGACAATATTATCGACGACACTGAGGAGATCACCAAGGACTTCCACATTCAAAAGCCACAGTTCCCCAAAGAAGTCCACCATGACATTATGGAACTGACCACCAACATGACCAAGGCTGCCGATGCCATTCTTCTGGCCGCCCGGGCCTTTTTCAACGAGGTTCATTTGGTGTCCGCCCACGTCAACAAGGTCAAGTTCTTTGAACATGAGACCGACATTCTGGAAGACAAGCTGGGCGACATGATCTTCAATGGTGGCATTGTCGACGACCTGGCCGTAAAGCTACAACTCCACAACTTCGTTGGCAAAATTGCAAGCATTGCCGATGAAGCTGAACTCATTAGTGACAAATTGACCATCTTTACAATCAAACGAGAGGTATAGGTGATTCCATGGATATGACCATTTTATATATCACCAGTGGACTCTTTTTGGGATGGTCTCTCGGCGCCAACGACGCAGCCAACATCTTTGGCACTGCCGTTGGGGCAAAAGTGGTGAAATTCCGCACAGCTGCCATCATCATGAGTGTATTTGTGATCATAGGTGCCGTGGCCAGTGGGTCAGGTGCCAGCCATACCCTGGGCAAACTGGGGGCCATCACCTCCTTGGCCGGGGCCTTTATCGTTGCCCTTACCGCCGGTGTCACGGTTTTTGCCATGACCAAATACGGCCTACCCGTGTCTACGTCTCAGGCCATTGTTGGGGCCATTATCGGCTGGAACCTCTTTTCCTCCAGCCCAACCAGTTTTAGCACCTTGTCCAAGATCATGCTGACTTGGGTCCTGTGCCCTGTACTGGCTGCCCTCTTTTCAATCGTCTTCTATAAGATCTTCAAAAACCGAACCAAACACATGAAAATGAACCTCTTCCTCCGCTACTATTGGATCAGGATCGGACTCATTGTGGTTGGCGCCTTTGGAGCCTACTCCCTAGGGGCCAACAATATCGCTAACGTAATGGGGGTATTCACCAACTCCATTGAGCTACAGCCCCTTGATTTGTACTTTTTCACCATTAGCAAGACCCAAATACTCTTCTTCCTGGGTGCCGTGGCCATTGCAGTGGGGATCTTCACCTACTCCAAGAACGTTATGAGCACGGTAGGCAATAGCATCTACCGACTGTCTCCGGCAACAGCCCTGATTGTTGTCCTATCCAGTTCCTTTGTGCTCTTCCTCTTTGCCTCTGTCTCCTTACAGGAACTCCTGATTTCCCTCAACCTGCCCACCATACCCCTGGTACCGGTGTCCAGCTCCCAGGCAGTTGTCGGCTCAATAATTGGGATTGGCCTGGCAAAGGGAGACCGCAATATCAACTTCAGCAAACTCAAAAGGATCTCCTTCGGTTGGCTCCTCACGCCAACCCTGTCCCTGGCCCTGTGCTACGTGAGTTTGTTCTTTATGCAGAATGTATTTATGCAGAGTGTGTTTTAACTGAATGATCAACCAACAAAGGACTGCCGACTTCCATTTGGAAACTCAGCAGTCCTTTTTATGTTCATCCTTTAAGAGATGCACCCGCACCCCACTTACTGACTAACCGCCTTTTCCTTCACGGCGTAAGCTATCGTGCTGACCACCACCACTAGACCCGCCAGGCTCAAGGTAAAGGCCATGGCACCACTTTGTCCTGTCCCCCACAGGGTTGCCGCTGGTCCCTGACTAGAGTCAAACCAAGGGGTCACCACATGGTCAACCACTGGTCCCACCACCAAGAAGGACAAGGGAGCGATCCCATATGCCAGCTGGTAGGCTGCCCCGAAAACCCGCCCCTTGTAAGCGTCGGGCACTCGGTTTTGGAGGGTTGTCTTGAAGAAGACATTGATCATGGGTAGGGGCATCATCATAAGAATGACTAGGCCTTGCAAGGCTAGGGGGCCGTTGACTATACCAAGACCTGTCAGGGCCATGGCGTGGACCATGACGGCTATCCAGAGCCACCGAGTCTTCCTTACCCTCTTGGGTAAGAGGTTGGGCAAGAAGGCCCCCACAAAGGTGGCCATCCCCATGGACGACAGGACAGAGGCCAAAAAGAGTTCATTCCCAGTCATGGAAAGAATATAGGGTGTTAATAACTCCAAGGGGCCGTTGATGACCACATTGACCACCGCCACAAATCCAATCATGGAGTAGAGAACCCGGTCTCCCCTTATAAAAGTTAGACCCTCTTTCAAGCTGGACCAAAAACCCTGGTCCTCCTCTTCATCGGTCACCTTGAACACGGGTAGCCTCAAGGTTAAAATCAAGACCACTGCCAGTAGAAAACTGACTAAATCGACCAACAAGACCCCTTCAATCCCGCCAGCCACATAGATCATGCCTGCCAGGACAGGGGCCAAAACGCCCGAGGCAGGAAAGAGCATCTCCTTCATGCTGTTGACCTGGACCCGTTGGTCCTCTGGGGTCAGCTGGGCGATCAAGACATCGGCAGAAAGCTCCTGGGCCAGGGACAAAGTCCCCTGCAAAAAGACCACAACAAACAAGACCCAGGGGTGGAAAAATCCCAGGCCTATGCTGGCAATGAGGACACCCGTCCCCACAGCCTGGCCAAAGTCTGCCAGGATCATGGTCTTCTTGCGGTCAAATCGGTCGATCCAAACCCCAACCATGGAGGAAAAGAGAAGCATGGGCAATTCCGTGAAAAAGGGAATCAGCAAAACTTCCGTCGTCCTTCCCAGGGTTTGAAAGAGCCATATGGCCAGGGCCACACTGGTCATTCGGGTTCCAATCAGGGAGATTCCCTGGGTGAACAATAAGACCAGTACTTTAGAATTGATCTGTAGGGGTCTAAGCCTTTTCATTACTTCCTCAAATCCAGCTCCATGATCACCTCGCCGTGATCCATGTCACCTGTTTCTTCAAATCCGACACTCTTGTAAAGGCCACTGGCCCCTGCATTACCCGGTACATAAGACAAACTCAACTTGTTGGCAGGGCCACAGGGATAGGTCCGAATATAGTCGATAGCCTTCTTTAAGGCAGCCTTGCCATAACCCTTGCCTTGGAACTTCTCGTCCACCATAAACCGCCAAATATCATACATGGGCTCGTCCAGGTCCTCGTCTTGGTCTGGCGTTGCATAGGACATTTGAATAAAGCCCACCATTTGGTCTTCATGGTAAATGGCAAAGGGCATTACGTCCCCCGTTTTGTTGGCCAGGACCACATAGGCCTGGGCCAGGCTGGTCACATTGGGGGCCACATAGTTTTTCCCCTCTTCGCCCGGGTCCATTTTAATGACTTCTCGAACCATGTCCATGGTGATTTTCTTGAACTCTACCATTTGTTTGCTCCTTTACTCTGCTATATATGGCACAGGTATCTGTGCACTCTCTGCTTACTAGTCTATCCTATATGGGGCGAGAAATAAATCTTTTCGTTTAAAATATTTTAACGATTCTTGTTAAGCAAACTCCTGTGGTGTTAATGCTCTTCAAACAAAAAAAGCCATACCAGCTGGCATGACTCTTAGATCTGCAAGTTTTATTCAATAATCGCTTTGTGGATACATGCTTCAAGAGGCTCATACTCCCTATCTACACCGGCAATCATTGCTTTTAACAACTCATCCTTATTTAAAACTGTCCAATCAATTTCAAGTTTACATTTGACGCTCAGTTGTCTAATGAACATTCGAATTGCCCGACCATTTCCTTCTCTGAATGGATGAATCATGTTCAACTCAATGAAGTAATAAGCTATGCGCTGTACAAAGACCTCACGGGATAGGCCCTTTAGGAATTTTTCTTCCTTTAGCCCGAAAAGGAGCTTCTTAAGACTTTCAGCAATAAACTCACTTTTACAGAACATTGTATTGCCCTTGTGAATGTCCTCTGTCCTAAACTTTCCTGCAAAGGGATACACATCCTGAAAAATATACTTGTGGATATTCAGCAGGTGACTTGTGGAGAACCGGCCTGTAACAGTGGCCTCTTCTTCTATCATCATCTGCCGAATTCGAGTTACTTCTTCCTCAAAAGCATTTAGGATTTCTTGGTCCCTTATATCCGGAATATTAATCAAGACCTCCGAATCAGAATAACAATACACTGATTGAAAGGTCTCAACTCGATCATATTTGGAAAAGCCCTGTCCACTCATGGTTTTACCGCTTCCGTGAATAGAAGTCTTTTATTTCAGAAATGGCCTCTTCACCTGTTATCTGACCTGTAATATATTTCCGTGAAACTACGTCGGAGTGTTTAGAGGGGTATATGCCTTCAAATGAAGTTGATGCTGTTACGCATGCTAAAACCCTCTCTGAGTCTAGTTTTGTCCTTCTCATACAAATCAACTCCCATCCTTCTTTTCTTAAATTATACCACAAACACACGTTTGGTAAGAAATAATCAACCTGCTTAAATCCACAAAATCAAAATGCACTCTATAAAGCTAAGGGGACTTCCACCGCGCCTTTGGCGCTCTCAGGCCGGACTCAACGCCCTTTATCTGCCACCGGCAGCGGGCGTTTCGCGTTCAAGTCCCTTTTTTAAATCAAAATGAAACAGCCTATCGAAAAATCGATAGGCTGTTTCATTTTGGTGGAGATAAGGGGACTTGAACCCCTGACCTCCTGACTGCCAGTCAGGCGCGCTCCCAACTGCGCTATACCCCCACGTATTATTGGTCTACAACCATTTTAAACAAAAGTGGTCGTCTCGTAAATGTTTTTTTATGAGAACATGATTTTTTCTTGTCCAAAAGCCCCGGTTTAGGCTAATTCAAAGAAAAAAGTCAGTAGGGAACAAAAAGAATCGTACTTCTCTAAAACCCTTGCCTTACCTATACTTTAGGTACTATGAAGGGAGAGTTTTATGAGATATAACGGTCAAATTTCGACCCCACCACACCATATGCTAGTCATTGTTCCACTCTATATAATTATTTTTGCTTTTGTCCGCCAGGTGGACTGGAGTCTCCTCCAGTGGGCCGTCGCCCTGGTCCTTGCTGTGGATGTCCGCAGTGGTTTTGTGACCAACCACCTCTACCGTCTAGCAGGTCTATCCAACCAACCTTGGTCAGGGGCGCATCTAACCAAGTGGAATGGGAAATGGAGCATGCCACCCTTTCTCCATTTGCAGGTCTTTTTAGCTGCCCTCACCTTTGACCATTCTTTGGTATGGGCCTTGGGCTGGTATCTGGCCCTCAATGTGAGTGTCCTTATCGTCGAGCGGGTTCCGAGGGACAGGCAAAAATGGACCTCACTGGCCATGACCATCATAGCCATTGCCATTAATGTGGTCTTCTTTAGACCCCCAGTCTTGCTAGAATGGATCATACCCCTGCTTTTTGTTCACAATGTCTTCCGGACGGCACCAGTGGCCAACTCAATCAATTCAGGAGAAAAGGTGCCTATCTAGCTATCGGTTTGTTCTGAGCCTATAGGTACCCATAGAAAAGCCCCAGTCCACTTTTTAATGGAACTGGGGCTTGTTTGCTATTTGATTGATTGTGACTCGCTTCAGTAGCAGATGGACCACCCAGGCCCGTACTGTCTATAACTTAGCCAGTTCCACTAGGGTTTCACCCACTTCTTCTGCACTGGCAAATGGGAAGTTGCCTGGGCTTAGAAGTTGACCTGCTTGACCAGCAGTAATGACTAGGTCACCAGCCTTACAAGTGGTGTCTGCACCATTTGGGAAAGCTGCAATCAGTGCTTCTGGTGTTGCGATTGGAAATGCTGCACCTTTTAGATGGTTGATAATTTGACCTTTTATAGTTTGACGAACGTTCATAGTTCTTCCTCCTTGGTAGTTGATTCATACCCGATTGGACCGTCCAATGGGCGTCTCTCGTGAAGCTCAACCTTATTGTACGTTCTTTCCCAAGGAGTTTCTGTAAAGTACTTTACAAAAAACTAGGCCATTTGATGGCGGAGCAAATCTTTATCCTTCACATAGATATATCGTTGTTCAATGGCAATGGCTTCTTCCGCCTTCATGGTGTTGAGAACATTGGTCACCATCACCCTGGAGGCATTGACCAAATTGGCGATGTCCTGGTGGCCCAAAACCACATCGATTTTCACACCATCAGCAGTCTCTATGCCGTGCTTGGTACTGAGGTTGCCTAGGATTCCTTCAATACGTCCCCGGACGTCGTTAAAGGCGATGTTGGCCATTTGCTCTGTATACCCATTCAGCTTGTTAAGCAAGAATTTCATCATTTTCATGGCGATGAGGGGGTTTTTTAGAAGCTCAAGAAAGTCCTCTCTGGAGCAGACACAAATATAAGTGTCCTCCTTGGCCTTGGCACTAAAAGAATGGACGGACTCGTCAAAAATCGTATTTTCTCCAAATATGTCGTCCTGATTGAGGATGTCTAAAGCCATTTCCTGACCATCTTCTGAAACCTTGTAGAGGAGGATCTTTCCTTTACGAATGAAATAGATTTTGTCACAGTCCATTCCTTCACTAAAAATCTCCTCCCCCTTTTTCACAAAAGCAGGCTTGGCAAGTCGAACCACCAACTTTTTTTCTTCATCGCTGAGGGCACTGAATATCTCTAAGTCCTTCATGCACTTGATCTTTGTACTCATGGAATCATTCCCTTCAAAAAAGCAAAATCCGGTGGATAGATTGTATCACATCTTTCCACCGGTGTGTTTATGGCTTTAGACCCACTTGACCACGTCAGTCATTTCTTGACGGGTTTTGGGACGAAGGTCCAGATTTTCAGGACGGTAACCGAAGGCCACCATGGCTCCCAGGCCAAAGGTATCTGTATCCACGACCCCATTGTCCTTCAAAATCGCTTCTACCTTTTCCCGATCAAAGCCTTCGATTGGGCAGGAGTCAATACCAATGTGGGCTGCTGCCGTCATCATGTTGGCAAAGGGGATATAGAGCTGTTTGGTTGCCCAGTCGAACAACTTCCGGTCGTCGGTCAGGTCAAAATCGTTCTGTTGAAAATTGTCATAGAAGTCCATCTTCAACTTCACAATGTCTTCAGGTAGGTGTTGAACCTTCTCAGACATGTGCATGAGGTAGTCAGACCCGGCCCTTGTGTCCACAGACTTGCGGGCCAGCAACAAGACAAAGTGGCTGGCCGTTGGCAACTGGCCCTGGGCACCCCAGGAAAACTCCTTGAGTTTTTCCCTCAGGTCCATGTCCTGGACAACAACAAACTGCCATGGCTCCCAGCCAAATGAACTTGGAGACAACCGGCCAGTCTCCAGAATGAAGTTGAAATCGTCTTCGGAAATTTTCTTGCTTGGGTCAAACTCTTTACATGCATAGCGGAAGCTGTAGGCATCCAGTAAATCCTTCTTTTTATTGATCATGTTCCTTCTCCTTTTGGACTATTCGATACTTTATGAGTACACTTTATGCCTTACCTATATTTTGCGCAAGTATGCACTTTTTAGATAGATACTTCCCAAAAGGATACTGTTCAGCCTAGCCCTTCGTCTCTTCCTTGATCAGGTACAAGGCATGAAGCCCGTCCAAGAGCGCCTGCTGGCGGTCCATTTGCCCATTCCTAAAACAATACTGCATGAGTATGCCGCACTGAAGTTGTATGGCAATCTCACAGAGACGAATTGGGTCGGCTGGATTGGTGATCTCACCTGACTGTTGACACTGCTCTATAACAGGGACCAACAAGGCATTCACCTTTTCCGTTGAAATCACCATCTCACTAAACCCCTTGGTCATGCCCGAAGCCAAATAATGCATAATCGCCTCAGGACTTTCAATACTGTCTATGTGCCGCTCATAAGCCAGTTGAATCCGAAAGGCACGTTCTAAATTACTCGGTGCCGTCAAAATCCAAGACATGGTTTCAGTTGTAAATACCCTATCGGAATGATACAGCTCTTCTAAGACTTGTTCTTTGGTCCTGAAATGATAGTAAAAGGTACTCCGACCAAAGCCCATTTCACTACAAATCTGCTTAATAGACACCTTGTCATAGCCCTTTTCTTGAAATAATTTCAGGGCCGTGTCCACAATTCTTTGCTTTGTTTTTTTCGTATGATGCATACCACTTCACGCACGTTTCCATGCGCCCTCCACTCACTCATCCATATTCTTGCCTTCCAGTATATCACGTTTCAAAGTTCAGGATCATATTTAGATTTCACTGTACACTGTACAGTTTTTTATTGACAGAGTATAGTCATCACCCATATAATGAACTCACATCAAACACATTGAAAGGAGTTATCAATGAAAAAACAAATCGGTTTTGCTCTCGTCCCCGGTTTCAGAAATGCTGACGTTATGGCTCTTGAGGCTATTCTCACCTTTCATCCAGGCAATAAAATCCACTATATCGCAGAAAAAAATGGCTTTGTTGAAGGTGTCTCTGGTTATGGTTTCAAATCTACTTGTACCTTTGCAGATGCACCCCAGCTGGACGTTCTTGTCATACCTGAACTGTCTGACTCGGGTGTAAGTGACCCTGCCCTCCAGAAGTTCATCCAAGCCCAATATCAGGCTTGTACCTTTGTCGTAGGCATTTCCAGTGGTGTTATTGCTCTGGCCAAGTCAGGCATGATCAATGGTAAAACAGTTACAGCGGACCGGTCTTCCCTGGAAAGCCTAAAGACTTTTGACCTGACTCCTGTCGACAAAAAAAGTTTTGTTAAGGACCAAAAGTTGATTACTGCTGGCCCTTCAACAAGTGCCTTTGAAGCAGGTTATTATGTTATGAGCCAGCTAAGAGGTAAGGCCCTCACCAAAATGCTTGAGCTCAATTTGGAGTACAATCCTACAGTTTGCTTTGATGACATTCGTCAAACGGAACTTCCTCAACCAGGTCGTGCCCCTTTAAACATTGCTGTGATCACACCGCCCAACCCCTACTTCCCAGACGTAGCCGGAGCCATTGATGTGTTTTCAAGGCTTCCCGGTGCAAAAATCCATTATGTTTGGAAGGACAAAGGTGAAAAGAAGACCATCCTTGGCCCAACCATTCGATCTACTATGACCTTTAAGGAATGTCCGCAAATGGACGTACTAGTTGTTGGAGCAATTACACCCAATGCTACAGTTGACGAGGACTTAATAGCCTTCTATAAAAAACAGGCCCCCGGTGCCAAGGCTGTCGTTGGCGTTTGCGCTGGCGTCTTTGTTGCTGGAGCTGCAAGTCTTCTGGAGAACAGAATGAGCGTGACCAACTTCCATATGCTCGGCATGCTAAAGAATGTCGGCGGCCACCGTCACAATACGGAGACTATATCTGACGGCAAGTACCATACTGCAGGTCCTGCCATTGGCTCCTATGAGATTGCCCTCCAGGTGGTTGCCCAACTCATGGGCAGAGAGACAGCCGCCTACTTGGAAGGGCACTGCCTGGAATACCGCCCTCAACCCTTGTTCAATATGGGGACACCCCGTCTTGCCGGCAAGGTTCGATATGGCCTTAGCAAACTTATTTCAACTCCTTTAGTAGTCCTATACAATCCCAAGGTCAAGCGGATGTACAGAAAAAATCGCTTAAATAAAACCGTCCAAGGTAAAGCCGCTCCCGCTGGCCTCATGGGCTAGAGTTTCGGTGGGGTCCATGGATGAGGTTTCACCAGGATAGGAATAACCCTGCTTCATAGGAGCGAAGGTAGAAGATATCCCAACAGTTTCTCTCCCACAACATTAATGCACTAAAAAATCCCCATAGCATGTGCGCTATGGGGATCTCTTTTTGTCCATATGACTGGCTAATTTACCTAACAACAGGCCCCTAGTCCTCTTTTATCAAGATGGCACTAATCCAGTCTAACTCATTGTCCTGAATACTCTTGGAAAGGGCCATTCGTTCAACTTTAATTCCCTCTAGCCCGTTTACAAAATCCGTGAAAGCATCCTCACTAAAACAGGTAAAGGAACGACCTTCAAACTCAAAATCTTCCTCATAGACCTTAAAGGACATAAAGAGGACACCTCTAGGCTTTAGGTAGCCAATGTACTTGTGCACACAGGCCGCCAGCTGGTCCCGGTCCACATGGAGTAGGGAGGCGCAGGCCCATATACCGTCATAGGCCTCATGGGTTTGGTAGGCTTCAAAACTACTATGGACAACCCGTCCGTTTAGAATACGACGACAGTGGCTGACCATTTCTAAAGACCCGTCTAGGGCTGTTACCTGGTAGCCTTTGCCCTCAAAATAGAGGCTATCTCGTCCAGACCCACAACCTAAGTCTAAGACATGGCTCCCCTCACCTAAATATTTCTCAAAGTGTGGATAGAGTGTGCCTAGATCAAGGCTTTTGGTCCGCTCAATATAACTCTGGGCATGTTGGTCATAAAAGCCTATGCTTTTCATCGACCGAACAGGGTGTTAAATGCCGCCTTGTCCCCATGGAGGGCATGTAGGTCATCGCAGCCCCCAATGAAGTGGTCCCCAGCAAAGATTTGTGGCACTGACCCCATACCTGTTTTTTGCTTTAGGGCGTCAAAGGCTGCTTGGTCCCCATCGATCACATGCTCAGTGAAGGCGATCCCTTCACGTTCTAACAAACCCTTAGCCTTCTGGCAGAAGGGACAATAAGACCAAGTATAAATCGTAACGTCTTTCATGTTTTTCTCCTTTTCCAATCAAATGGTGTCTTCTAGTTCCAATTATTTAAGCATGGGACAAGGCCGGAAACCGGAAGGGTTTATCTGGCATTGGCCCTCTTGGGCGAATAAGTAGGGTTTGGTCTTCAACCTCAAGCCGTTCTTGACTTATGGTAAGTTGACCCTGGCCATCTGTGTCCCGAAGGGGTTGATATCCAAGGGAAACCCTTTGGGTTTGGGCAGACAAGAGATGGGGCAAGACCGCATCGATGGTTATGGGGGTTCTTGCAATGACCTCTTGAATGACCAGGTGGCCCTCGTCTTCTTTTTTAACCACGATGGCCTCTAATTCTGGCAGGTACCACAAGTGGTCAGCCAACATGTGGTGGCAATAGAACATGATCAAGTGAAGGTCCCCCGACACGCCAATCCCTTGTGACTGGGGTAGCCGGTGGGCAATTAGGTCGACCATGAGCTCATGGTCTTCCTTGGAAGACAGGTTTAGTTTTCGTCCTTGAGACAGTGGCAATTTCAGGTTTTCCTTGTAGCGTGCCAGGTCTTCCCGTCCTATCCCATAGGTATATTCCCCATATGGGGTCATGTCAAACTGCAAATACAGGTCCAAGGCTAAATCGTTGCCAAAGAGGTAAATGAGGTCCACTTGGTTTTCCCATTCCTCCATAACGCCATAGAGGAGTTTATAGGCCAAGCCTTGTTTCCGGTGGGCTTTTGCCGTCATGACCGTACCAATTTGTATGGCCGAGTAGGTCTGCCCCTCCCACTGGAGGTACATTTTGTTGACCGACACATTGGCTATGATCTCCTCTCCTATGCGGAAGGAGTAGGGAATGTAGGCGTCGGTCCAGTAGCCCTTTTCATACCAGGGCTCAAAGTCTATGCCAAAGGTGGCCTTGGCCAATTCATTGAAACTCTTTCGAAGGATAGGGTCGTCTTTGTAGTCTTTGATAAAGCGCATGGTTTGATCACTATGGTCTGTCATTTTGGCCTGCCTTCCCCCTTACTTGTTCACCATTGGTGGACGTTTGGTCTGGAGTTTTCCTAGTGGCAATGTAAATAGAAACCACCAATGCTGTTGCCAATAAAAAGCCCCGTACAGGCCACTTGTCTACAAAAAATATCACAGAAGACCCAATGGTCAGCCAAATAAGTCCAATGGCCCTGACCTTGGTCTTTTGGGGAATGCCCCTGCCGGAAACGATGTCTGACACATAGGGGGCGAGGCGTTCGTTGGTCATAATATAGGTGTACATTTTCTCACTGCTCCGGACAAAGCACCATAGGGACACCAGAAGAAAGGGTGTAGTGGGGAGGAGGGGAAGAAATATCCCTGCTACTCCCAGAACCAAGGTGATGGTTCCGATGAGCATAAGAATTGCTTTTTTCATGGTTTCTCTTTTCTGTCGTTGGTCTGCCTTTTTTCATCATACCATTGATGTAAGTCAATGTGCCATGGAAGAAATGCGCTTATACTGAATGCAAGAACACGTAACCTTACCCACTACTTATACTGCTTGACCGCAGAGGTCAGTTTGTACTCAGCGTATTGTAGCAGCCTGTCCATGATTTGGTTGAGTTCTACTTGACTCCGGCTTTCCACCTTCATCATGTAACAACCGTCTCCACTGATCCGGTATAGTTCGGTAATCTGATCACTGGCCTCCACCATTTGAATAAACTTCCGGTGTTCGCCGGACGTCAGTATAATGGTAAGGTAGTCAATCCGTTTTGCTTCTTTATACTGGTCATGGACATTTGCGTGAAATCCCGTGATGACTTGGTTGTCCACCAAACGGCGCACTCTCTCGCCTACGGCCTGGCCGGTTAAATGGATCTCTTCGCCGATCTCCCGCCACTGCATGCGGGCATTCTTTTTAAGCATGTCCAGGATTTTCCGATCAATTTCGTCAATTTCATAGGGTTTTGTCATAAATGGCCCCTTTCTCTTTACCCTTAATATACCACGGTGGGGGGCTACTTTCACCGTGAAAGTGAATGTTCCCGATCCCTTCTCGGCGAGGCAGGCCTAAGCCCTATACTGAAGGTACAAGACACCTGCACAGGCAGAAACGAAAGGAGAACCACATGCAGTTTACCCACATTCGACAAGGAAGCCACTACTTCACTTATAAAGGAAAGAAGTTTCTTGTGGACCCGGTTTTTGCCGGCAAGGGCACCATGTCTTCCATGCCAAGGCCATCACTAAGGAGAAGAACCCCCTGCGCCCCTACCCTTTTCCTTTGATTTTGTGAAAGACCTGGACGGCGTTTTCATTACCCATACCCACTTTGACCATTTTGATGACGAGGCCATCCGCCTCCTACCCAAGGATCTGGAGATCTTCTGCGCCCCCCACGATGTGAAAAAGATCCGTAAGGCTGGTTTTACCAAGATCACTGCCATTGACGGCTCCGCCATTCTTTACGGAGACATTCAAGTGAAGACGGCTGGTGGTAAGCATGGCACCGGTGTCGCTGGTAAGCTCATGGGCAAGAACACGGGCTATGTGCTCAAGGACATGGCCCAGCAAAAGGAGGAACCTTCTTTATATATTGTTGGTGATTCCATTTGGTGTGAGGATGTCGCCCAGACCATCACCAGGGAAAAACCAGAAGTTATTACCCTGTTTGCCGGAGCGGCCCGACTCCCCTTTGGCAAGGCCATCACCATGGATACTGGAGACATTGAGCAATTGGCCCTGGCCCAACCCAAGGCCAAGGTGGTTGCCACTCACATGGACACTTGGAGCCACTGCTTCTTGACCCGTGACAAATTGAAGTCTTTCCTTAAGGACAAGATCTATAAGAACCGGGTTCTGATTCCAAATGACGGCGACTCCTTTGTAATCAATTGATCAACTTTTTACCCTGCCATAATTCTCCATGCGGCATGGGCTTTTGTTTGGGTATGATAGGATTACGCTTTCACATCCACCCATCTAATAAACTCCCTCCATTGTATCCAGTTAAATGAAGTAAAGTCCCGGTCTGTTCATGATTAAACCCCTTGTATAAGTCATTTCCAATCCGTCTAGCAAAAGTTTGTCGAATCCTTGACAATCATTCTCAGAGGGAATATAATCAACGTGTTAACCGAGGCAAACTTTTTCGGACAAGCAAAAGAAAGGGCCAAGGACAAGGCAATGGGTCATACAGAATCAATCGAAATGTATTTAGAAACTGTATATATTCTGGAGAAAAGTCACGGCCATGCCCACGTAGTGGACATCGCCAAGTACCTAGGAGTTTCAAAGCCGAGTGTTTCAAAAGCCATGAAGGTTTTGAAAGGAAAGGGACTGATCCACCAGGAGGCCTATGGAAGTATTACACTCAGTCCTGAAGGGCTGGAACGGTCAAAGAAGATCTACCGGGAACACCAAATGATTGCCCAATTTTTGCAACACTCATTGGGCTTGTCACCGGAAGACGCTTCGTCCAACGCTTGCAAAATGGAACATGTACTCAACAACACCATGATCGAAGCCATAACGGCTTACTTGGTAAAAAACAGTCTACAATAGAAACCGGAGGAATATCCATGGAAAATGTGTTAAATGGCCAAGTGTATAAGAATGTATCCCAAACGGGCGGGTATTCAGAAATGATCAAAAATTTATCCCAGGGCGAGTTGAACACAACCTACCTTATAAAAGAAATTAATACAAACGACGCAGAGTTAGAAGGCTTCCTTTTCACATTGGGCTGCTATGCAGGTGAAGAGATCACCATCATTTCCAAGCTGGCTGAAAACTATGTCATTTCCGTGAAAGATGCGCGATACAGCATTGACGAGGAATTGGCCCAGGCTATCGTCATATAGCCTTTGGTTTCGTCTGTAAGTTAGCTTTTGCTAACTTGAAATTATATTTTTTACTTTTTTACTAAACAAAAGAGGTTCATTTTTTTACGTACATAGTTAGCCTCCACTAACTTATCTTACATACGAGGAGGGTTTATATGAAGGTAGCATTAACTGGTAATCCCAACAGCGGGAAAACCACCTTATTCAATGCTATAACAGGTCGAATTGAACATGTCGGCAACTGGGCAGGGGTAACTGTTGAGAAAAAAGAAGGTCAGATTAAAGAAAGCCTAAACAAAACAGGTCAGTCCATTACTGCTGTCGATCTACCGGGTGCATATTCCATGTCCCCATTTACATCTGAAGAATGCATTACAAGAGACTTCGTCAAAACTGAGAATCCAGACGTGATCATCAACATTGTTGACGCGACGAACCTTAGCCGAAGCCTATTCTTCACAACACAACTTCTAGAACTCAACATTCCAGTGGTTGTTGCCCTAAACAAAAGTGATTTAACAAAGAAAAAAGAAAACACCATTGACGTTGTAAAACTAAGCAAGCAGCTGGGTTGCCCAGTTATCGAAACCGTTTCTACTAAGGGTAGCGACAATGGTCTTCAAAAGCTGATCACTCAGGTTTCTACAGTGGCCGGCAAGGGTCAAACAGCACCTTTTGAAACAAAAGGCGTAAACATGGCTGACCGTGAGTCTGTAAAAGCTTCTGACAAGAAGCGTTTTGACTTCGTCAAAGGTATTGTTTCTAAAGTTGAAGACCGCAAGGTTGCAAGCAATAAGCAAACGTTACAAGACGCGGCTGACCGTATTCTTGCAAACCGTTTCTTAGGTCTTCCAATCTTTGCAGTCATCATGTGGGCTGTATTCGCCATTTCCCAGGAACACGTTGGTCCCTTCCTAGCAGACATCCTTGTTGGCTGGATTGATGGTCTAAACGAGGTTGTTGCGGGTATGCTAGGCGAGTCTGTTTCCCCAGTACTTAGCGCTATTCTACTTGATGGTATTATCGGTGGTGTGGGTGCCGTAGTCGGTTTCCTTCCTCTGATCATGGTTCTATTCTTCCTCCTGGCTCTTTTAGAAGACTGCGGTTACATGGCGCGTGTTGCTGTAATCATGGATCGTTTCTTCAAGCGTGTAGGTCTATCTGGTAAGTCGATCATTCCTATGGTTATTGGTACGGGTTGTGCCATCCCTGGTGTTATGGCAACACGTACGATCAGAAACGAGCGTCAGCGTCGTACAACGGCAATGCTAACACCATTTATGCCTTGTGGTGCCAAACTTCCTGTAATTGCCCTGTTTGCAGGCGTATTCTTCGACGACGCAGCATGGGTAGGTACCTCCATGTACTTCTTAGGTATTGCCATCATTATCCTAGGGGCCCTAATAGTTGTACGTATTACAGGTGAGAAAAATGTACGTTCCTACTTCATTATAGAACTTCCTGAATACCGTTTCCCAAGCATCAAGCGTGCAACGGTTTCAATGTTCTCCCGCGCTAAGGCCTTCATTATCAAAGCAAGTACAATTATCCTGTTAAGTAACACGGTTATACAAATCATGCAGACATTCAACTGGCAGTTCCAGGTTGTTGCTGAAAATGCACAGAACACGTCTATTCTTGCGTCCATCGCTTCTCCATTCGCTTTCCTTTTAGTACCACTAGGTTTTGGCTTATGGCAGCTAGCAGCAGCGGCAATCACTGGCTTCATTGCTAAGGAAAACGTAGTTGGCACTCTAGCCGTTGTTTACTCCATAACAAACTTCATTGACACAGAAGAATTTATCCTTATTAGTGGTCAGGCTGACGTTGCTAGCATCATGGGGATAACGTCTGTAGCTGCACTTGCTTACCTCATGTTCAACCTCTTCACACCACCTTGCTTTGCTGCAATCGGTGCCATGAACTCTGAAATGGAAAGCAAGAAATGGCTATGGGGCGGCCTCGGCTTCCAGTTTGGTATGGGCTATACAGTGGCATTCCTAACCTACCAGATCGGTACTCTTGTAACGACTGGTTCCATTGGAACTGGTTTTGTACCTGGACTAATCGTTGTTGCAGCTTTTGGTGCAACTGTCGTACTCTTAATGAGAAAAGGTGACGAACAAGCTCGTCTAAAGCTTGCAAAGGCTAAGGCCTAAGATAGGAGTTTACTATGGGAAATCTAATTGTAGTCGGAGTTATCGTTCTGATCATTTCTGGTTCGATTGCAAAGATCGTAAGCGAGAAGCGTAAGGGTGTAAAGTGCGTCGGTTGTCCTTCAAGCGGTGGTCAGCCCTTGAAAAAAAAAGATTGCTGTTGCAACAGTGACGCTTTCCCGATTGTGAACAAGTAATCACCCCCAAAACATACAAAATCCCCAGAGGCAATTGCTTTGGGGATTTTTTTGTCTATTCCTACGGGTCCAGGCTAGGCCCTACTTGTCCATGTCTCCATGGGCCACCACCTGGTTCCTGAAGGTGTCTTTGGCCCTGTACAAGGCCCTATCCGCTAGTTTTGACATGTCTACCAAGGAAGTCACCCCGTCGTTTACTGAGCCACTGATCAAAAAGGACAAAGAGTATGGCGGTCATGGCCATGCCCAAAATAGCAATAAAGACGGCATTCCAAAGGGCCCTTTGGTAGGTTTCTCTCACGCTGGCCCTCTCCTCGCTTATCAGGAGGTCCACGTCGTCCAGGTGGACTCCGGTTGCCACTACCCAGTCATAGGGCTCATATAACTTGGCATAACTCAACTTATGGGAGATTCGGTCTGAACGGAGTTCTTTGAAATAGTACTCATAATATAGTTGACCCGACGCGTTAATTCCGTCCAGTTCTACCTGATAGGGTCGGTTGCCCTGGACGTCTTCCAGGTCTGTTGATAAGTAGGCCCCCTCAGTGCCGGGCAAACTGGGGTGGATACGGCGAATGGCATAGTCGTCCCCACCTTCGTAGTTTTGGATTTCATTGACCCATACATAACCGTCGTCTTGATAAACTTCATAATGGAGGCGGTAGGCAGTTCGTGCCTTGACCTGGTCGCCAATGGTTTGGCTGGTTACCCCAATGAGGATGACGTGCCCTAGGTAGTCTAGGGCTTGTTCACTTCAACAATGGAAACCAAGACACCGGAGTCCGGAAGGTCTAAGTCATAATTGAACCGGTCTGTGATTTTTCCACTTGCCTGGTCAAAAATGACGACGCCTATGTCAGCTTCATGGGCAGTCACTGTTTTGAGGTGGGCCTTGATGTCTTCCAAAGACGCTTTGGCAGCCACATGGGCAAGGGCGTCCCTGTAGAGCGTGGCTACTGCGTCACCCTTTTCCTTGGCAATAAGGTCCCTCTCCACCTCAATATGCTGGATGGTATTGTCTACAATACTCTTGATATGGAGTTTTTTCATTCGAATGCTGCGATTGGCCAACTGCTCCACTTGAGCCTCCCCATTCACGCGGATGACGCGTAAATAGACCGCTGAGAGGATCACAATCAGCAGGAGAGCAATGAGCAGGGTGCCCAGGTAATATCGTTGTCGTATACGGGTTTTGCGAATATCCATGGCGGCTCCTTTTTCTGTCATGTCACACTTATACCCGGTGCTAGACCCCATTACCAATGAGAATTATCCTCTTTCATCGCATGAATGGACCCCCAGAGAGGTATATATGTCTAGGTGTTCGTACAAAGGAGGATGAAATTTGTCCCCTTCCTTTCACCATGAAAGCAAAAGAACCAAGCTGCTTCTCCATGGAAGTCACCTCGTCAGTATAATGAATACAGGAAGAATGAAATGAGGTGGACCATGAAGAAGATTTTATTGTTGGGGGAGATCCCCGTGAACTGCTATATCATTGAAGACCAGGGCAAGTGTTATATTGTTGATCCTGGCTATGAAAAAGACAAACTGGTGGACTTTGTCGGCTCACTGGGCCTAGAAGTGGTGGGTATCCTCCTGACCCATGGCCACATTGACCATATCGGGGCCCTCCATGCCTATGACGTCCCCATTTACATGCACAAGGACGAGTTCGGCATTTTTATGAACAACCATAACAATGGCTTTGCCTACTACGGTAAGACCCACCCCTATGAGGTGGCTGATTTGAACCTGGTTCTCATGGATGAGGACACAGAGATCCTGCTCAATGACCGGGCTATTGAAGTGATTCACACACCTGGTCACACCAAGGGCTGTGTCTGCTTCAAGTGGGGGGACGACCTTTATACTGGCGACACCCTCTTTAAGGGGTCTGTGGGACGTTGGGACTTTCCAACCGGCAAACAAAAAGTCCTCCGTCACTCCATCTTGGACCTGGTTGACCGCTTTGGGGACTCCGTGCGAATCCATCCAGCCCACGGAGAGTCCTCCACCATTGGTGAGGAAAAACGGTCCAACTCCTACATTCAGTTTTGGTCTATCTCTGGTGGCCTGATCCCACCGGAATCCCCACAAGAAGGGGCCTTTTTAGAGGCCAAGGAGGCCATTGACCAGGAAGACTTCCAGCAAGGCCTGGACCAACTCATGGCCCTTGAGCAGGCTGGCTACCGCCACCCCATGTTACCCATGTATGCCTCTTATGCTCGGACCATGATTCAAGAAAAACAGTAAAACACACAAAAGGACAAGACACGGTTTCAAGTGGCCATATAGGCCTTGAAAGGGTGCTTGTCCTTTTCTTTTTTTGCGCATTTTCATGTATCCTGTGTGAATTTGAGCAGGTTCTCGGATGTGTGTAAATACCTGCAAATCCATTGACCTGGTCCAGGACTTGGTTTTATACTACAATCATAATATTTGAGCAAGTGCGCATCTTTGAATATATGTCCAAATTTACGATTTGCGTACTTGATCCTAGCAAAGGAGTAGACCCATGAAAACAACCATTATTCTTGCCCACCCTTGGCATGGAAGTTTTAATAAGGCCATTCTGGACACCACTCTGGCCCAGTTAAAAAAGCGCAATAAGGCCTATCAGGTCATTGACCTAAATATGGACAACTTTGACCCAGTATTGGGAGAAGGAGACCTAGCCCTATTTTCCAAGGGGCAATACAAGGACCCCCAAGTGGGCGCCTACCAAAACATGCTCAAGGAGTCAGACGAAGTGGTCTTTATCTTCCCCATTTGGTGGTTTGACGCACCCGCCATTCTTAAGGGATTTTTAGACAAGGTCATGCTAAAAGACTTTGCCTACACAGAGGCCTCCACTGGTCTTAAAGGACTGCTAACCCATGTCCAGCGGACCACGGTCATTACAACGTCCGAAGTGCCTACTTGGTACTTGAAGTTCTTGTCTGGTAACCCCATTCAGGCTACCTTTATACGTCGGACCTTACATGGTATTGGCCTCAAGAACGCCAAATGGATCAACAGCGACTACACCTCCACTGGTAAGGCGAGCAAGCGGAAGCGATTTTTGGATCGAATTTCAGCGCGGTTTGCTGTGTAGAAACAGCCTCGTAAGATAAAAGCCTCGCATAGCTGGGAACCAAATAGAAAATCAAAGCCCTTCGCTATGAAAAGCGAAGGGCTTTACTCTGTGATCATAAGGGAGTCATGTTTGACTTCTTTACTGGCTTAGAATCCAAGTACAATACCACCCACATTGGCGTAATTAGAACTCAGTCCCCGGGTTGGCACCACTAGGACCTCTGCAAAATCATAGGTCTTGCGTATGGTTTCCGCAAGAAGGTTGGCCCGGTCCTAAGCCATGCAGTGGGAGATCACCAAACGTCTGTTTTGAATGAATGGCTTACTTACCTTCACCCATAACCCCTGCATAACCCTCCGCTGTAATCTTATACAGGAGGTTGTCCACCTTGGTCTCCTCATTATGCCACTCACCCACAAAAGTCATGCCGTACTTCTTCATAAAACCACCACTCCGTGGATTAAAGTCAAAGTGGTTGGCGTAAACTTCTTTCAGACCCTTATCAGCAAAAGCATGGCCGAAGACCAAGTCACAGGCCATTTTCATGATCCCCTTGCCCCAGTAGTCAGGATGTAACACAAAGCCAATGGCGTACACATCCCCCTGGGTAATGGGGTAGCTTTCTTTGTGAAGGCCCACCGTCCCGATCAGCTTCTGGTCTGCCTTGTGGTACAGGGCCCAGACTTCGCCGCCAGCCTGCATCATTTTTAAGATACGCTCCGTCTCCCCAAGGTCTTTATGGGGCTCCCATCCAGCTCTCGGCCCCACGCGGTCGTCCTTGGCATAGGCATACATGTCTGGGGCGTCTTCTATGGTCAAGTCCCGTAGAATAATGTGTTCGTTTTCTAGTCTCTTCATATTTCGTCTCCTGTTGTCAGTATCTGGTCCACTTGCCTATTATTCTTTGTTCAGGGGCAAAATCCTTCAAAAACAAGGAATATCACCCTTCATGGACATGGAAATCGTCCTGGAGAAAGCAGAGCCTCCTTAACAAAATAGCAAAGCCTCCCACTCATAAAGAGGAGGAGGCTAAGGGTTGCCAAATAGCCAAGTTCACTTTGATTGAGGCCATTATGAAGATCTGAATTTGGTTGCTTCTTAGTCATTGGAAGCAAAACTCGCCCAACCGGCCAGGGCACCAAAACCTACGCAGGCCACAGGCCAAAGAATCCACGTGGTTCCCCATGCATGGGTCCATAGGCTCCAGCCAATGTAAACCGCCACAACGATTGGCCAGTAGACCACGGCAATTCGACCGATCTTTCGGTTCTGGACTTGGCGTCTAGGTGAAAAATCACCCTCGCTAATGACCCGGTTAATGGCATTTTTCTCCATGACCACGGGAACCATATAGAAAACAGCTGCCCCTATGATGAGGAAAATGGCCATAACCATAAAGAGCTGGACCATGGGTGAAAAACCATAAATAGCGGAAACCAGCAGGGGTACCACTGACAGGATAATCATAGTCACGCTGACAGATACCCGTTGAGAATACAAGGGCCGAAGGGCCTTGGCTCTTTCCTTAAAGGCGCCACGTACACCATAGGAGAGTTCAAAGTTGCCACCGTCAATGGTTTCTTGGTCTTCATTATACTGGTTGGTGCGGATAAAGAAACTCACTGCAAGGGCAATACCCCCCAGAATACCAACCAGGCCTAAAAATGTCGCAGTATCTTCTGTTAGGCCCAAGTGGCCTTCACCTGCCAGACCCAGCAAGAAAAACAGGGGTGCGAATGAGTACATGAGGATCAATACACCCCAAGAAGTCAATCTTGCCGCCGTTTGCTTGGCTTCAACATATGCGCTGGCTTCTTCTAAGGTAACCGTTACCACACCGGGTTCGCTATCCACTTGGCCACCTTCTGGTTCCTCGATTTCCTCGATCACCAGGTAGTCTGTGGAAACCCCAAAGATCTCTGCCAATAAGATGATCTTGTTTAAGTCAGGAATACTGCTGGCACTTTCCCACTTGGAAACCGACTGTCTGGAAACATTCATCCGTTCAGCTAATTCTTCCTGAGACCAGCCAAGCTCCTTTCTTAATTTCGAAATTTTGTCTGCTAATATCATTCCTACTATCCTTTCCATCTGTGTTGTGATTTGTCTTGTCCTGAGTCTATCAACACAGCGGGTTGCACACTATATACCCGGCTTGGAAATTTGTCAACCAGTGGTTGCATATGTGTTTTTGCAAGGCATACAACCATTTAGCCTCCAAGAAAAAAACCTTGAAATTCTATTGATTTTCAAGGTTTAAAGTCCGATCCACCCTAACTACTTGCCCCTCACATAAGCCAGGGACTCCTCCGTCAACCCAATCCAGGTCTCCTTTTTGTCCGCTGGAATAAGGACCCGGTCCTTCATGGGCTTGCCTGTTCCCGGGTCATGGGGTAGGGCTTGACCAGAGGCAATCAACTCTTGCACCCGGTCTGGAGAAAACTTGAGGGTCAAGTCTCCCTTATAGAACATGGCAAACATTTTGCCATTGTATTTTATTCCTTGGGCACCCTTGCCGGCGTTGACCACGGCGTCTTCAACTTCCTCAAAATAGGCTTTGACTTCTACGTACACGTCACTCATATAATCCTCCTTCTACAAAGAGTCGACTACCTTCTTCAGGACCATTAGTTCATCCTATCTCTACTAAAGTAAATTCAACAAGGGCAAAAGGATATCCTATCCTCCTGGTGAATAACATAAGCAACCCACTCTAAATTAGAAAGGACAAACCATGAAAAGAATCGGCATTCTAGGCGGCATGAGCTGGGAATCCTCCCAGGAATACTATCGGGTCATGAATCAGACCGTGAAAGACCGCCTGGGTCAAACCCATTCGGCCAACTGCCTCCTCTATTCCTTTGACTTCCACCAAGTCGAGCAACTGCAACACCTGGGCAAATGGGACGACCTGACCAAGCTCATGGTGGAAGAAGCCAAAAACCTAAAAAAGGCAGGGGCTGACTTCATTGTCATCGCCACCAACACCATGCACCTCATGGCCCCAGCTATAGAAAAGGAAACAGGCCTCAAGGTCCTTCATATCGCTGAAGCAACTGGACAAGACATACTTCAGAGGGACTTGTCCAAAGTCTTGCTCCTTGGAACCAAATTCACCATGGAAGGAACCTTTTACCGGCAAACCCTTGAAGCCATGGGCATTGAGGTCATGATCCCAGACCCCACCGACCGCCAGGTGGTCCACGACGTCATTTACAATGAATTAATCCTTGGCACCTTGGACGAACGAAGCAAACAAGCCTACATAGACATTATCGAAAAGGCTGCCCGTCAAGGGGCCCAAGGGGTCGTCCTGGGCTGTACAGAAATCCCCTTGCTCATTCAAGGGGGTGACGTGTCCATAGAGGTCCTCGACACCACACAAATTCACTCTGTAGCGGCTGTCGCCTATGCCCTAGAAAAATAGGAAAGGAAAAACCAGCCTAAGCTGATGCGCATCGGCCTAGGCTGGTTTACTCCTCACCCTCTTACGCCAACTTGACGGCGAAGGACATTCCTCATCCAATCTCGGTTATAGGGTGGGACAAAAAGGGCTGTAAATCGGCCCATGAGTCCCTGCTCAAAGACGGCCTTGGGGTTGGTAAAGGCCTCGTAGCCGACCTTGCCCCCCTTGTAGCGGCCCATCCCGCTGTAGCCCACGCCACCAAAGCCCATTTCATCGGCATTGGCGTGCATGAGGAGGTCATTTACAGTGACCCCTCCGCTGGAAGTATGGTTGATGACCTTTTGAATGTCTTTTTGATTCTTTCCAAATATATAGAGGGCCAGGGCCTTTTCCCTACTATTGATTTCCGCTATGGCTTCGTCCACCTTTGAATAGGTAAAGACCGTTAGGACAGGACCAAAGATCTCCTCCCTGGCAACCTGGAGGTGACGGTCGGGGTTAATAAAAATGGTTAGAGGGATTTTGCGACTCACTGGGTCAGGTACCGGCTCGTTTCTGGGGTTAACTTGGATCATTTTTGTTCCTGCCTCTTTGGCCTCGTCAATGTAGCCCACGATCCGGCTGTATTCTCTTTCATTGATAATGGATGTGAAGTGGTCATTGTCAATGATATGGGTTAGCTTTTCCCTGCTCATGGTCACTGCTGCCTCTAAGAATGCCTGGAGGTTGGACTCATGGACAAGGGCATAGTCTCCAGATATACATACTTGACCCCCATTAATCTGGCGGGTGAGGGTAATTTTTCTGGCAGCGTCTTCAATATCTGCGTCGGGTAATACCACACAGGGGGACTTGCCCCCTAGTTCTAGGATCACCGGGGTTAGGTTCCTTGCAGCCGCACCCAGAATGTGTTTGCCCACTTCTGACCCACCCGTGAAGAAAAACTTGTCCCAGTTGAGGCTAGAGAAGAGTTTTGACGTTTCTAACCCTCCGTTCACAACAGCCAACTCCTCTTCCCTGAAGTATTTTTTGACCAATTCTTCTAGCAGGTCTCCTATGGCAGGTGTGCTCTCTGACATTTTGATCATGACCCGGTTGCCGCCAGCTATGGCTTCAATGGCGGGATCAAAGGCCAGGCTAAAGGGAGAGTTGAAGGGAGACATGATCCCAACCACGCCCAGGGGTTCATGGACAATATACTGACGTTGTCCAAAAATCGACTGAAGACCTGACGACTTACCTTCCTTTCTCATCCACCCCTTTAAACTCTTTTTCACTTTGATAACATGTTCTAGGACAGGATAGAAATCTGCTGTGAAAATCCAGTCACTGCTTCGGGTCCCAAAGTCCTTTTGTAGGGCTCGTGTGATTTCGTCCATATGGTTGCGCGTCATGGTCTCAATACGGTTTAGTAAGTCGATCCGGTCCTCGAAACTTAAGGGTTTAGCCGGTGAATAAAACTGCTTTTGCTTGTCAAATATCCTTTTGATATCCTCATGGTTTCTTTCAACTGATAACATCATCCTTACTCCTTTTCTCTGCTGGGGGCTAGTTGAACCGCTTCTTTATGCCTTAACTATAAGGCCTCCAACCCCCACCAGACCATGTACGGATTACTGGTGATCCAGTACAAAATACTGGTGATCTATTTTTATCAGGGATCTATTCAGAAAGACCAGTAATGGCTACCTTTTGAATATGATGCTCACAGGCTATCATGGGGATAAAGACCCCTATATCACATGATATACTCATATTGGAGGAGGGTATTATGGAAACCATTCAAGTTCAATCCATCTCACAAATCCATCACATGCTGGGCTTTGAGCCCCCAAGCCACCCACTGATCACCTTGCTTGATGTGTCTGCCCTAGAGCAATTTGACCGACAGGACCAGGCTTCATTTCAGACAGACCTCTACACAATCGCCTTGAAGGTAGGGAGTGAATGTGACATCACCTATGGCCGCAAGACCTATGACTTCAACCAAGGTAGCTTGGTTTTTAGTGAACCAGGACAGGTGACCACCATATCGTCAGAAGGCAGCAGTAGTGGTGCAAGGGGCCGGATTCTTTGTTTCCACCCCGATTTACTGGCTGGCTCATCCCTGGCTAAGACAATTGGAGACTATACCTTTTTTGCCTACAGCAACAATGAGGCCCTCCACTTGTCCGCAAGGGAAAAAGAGACCATATCCTCTCTGGTTACCCTGCTTGAGACAGAGTATACACTCAACTTGGACACCTACTCCAACAATATTATTACCTCTAACCTGGAGGTACTGCTTAATTATTGTGAGCGTTTCTATGGGCGCCAGTTCATCACCCGTAAGGCGGTCCACCTCAAGGGTGTGGCCAAATTTGAAGCCCTGCTAAAGGAACGAATGACCACGGAGGTTCTTGGCGACAAGGGAATTCCCACCGTCAAGGAACTGGCAGATACCATGGGATACTCGTCAAACTACCTCAGTGACCTGCTCATGAAAGAAACCGGCCGGCGCACCCAAGACCACATCCATGACTTCATTATTAAGGAGGCCAAGAACCTCCTTTTGGGTACCAACGACACCATTACACAAATTGCCTACTTACTTGGTTACGAGTATCCAGAACACTTTGGCAAGTTGTTTAAGAAGAAGGTTGGCGTCACTCCCAGTCAGTTTCGACAAGGGGACCCAGGCTAGGTCAAGTTCCAGTTGGTATGCCTCAATCCTTTACGCCTGATTTCTTTTCCTGTATACTCTAACTGTCGCTCACATAGGGCATTTTGTGAATCGTCTAAGGAAAACCGATTCAGACGGAGAGAGGTAGCCATGTTTCGACTTTGGGGAAAAATCATCAAACGCAACAACATCATTGCAGACAAGGTTTTTGAGCTGAACGAACCCGGTTTGAGCTTAGAGGAAAAGGTGGACAAGGCCATGGAAGACCTCTGCTACCACTTTGACATCCAGCAACCCCTGTGGATCATGGACAACCAAAGCGATTTTTCCATGATGGGCAAGACCCGGTTTTCAGAAGGGCATTTCATGGAGCCCATTCGCTTTGATTTCTTTGAAATTGAAGTTATTGAAGATAAATAAAATCCATTTTATAGAACACAAAAGGCTGTTACAGTTTGCACGTATGCTTACTGTAACAGCCTCTTTTATTGTTTTAAACTAGCAATCTAGTCCCTGCAGCTGGTCTATTGGCCCAGCAAGGTCTCCACCACACGAACTGCATGGTAGCCCGCTTCAAAATTAACAATGGGTGCGTCCTGGCCCGCAACAGACTGGCAGAAAGACGAAATCAAATTCACCGTGGCATGGTAGGACTCCAGGTCGATCTGGGTCTTGCCTTCCGGTGTAATCACGAAAATATCCCGCCAGTTGACCAGTTCAATGACGCCCTCCGTGCCCCAAATGACCAGTTTCAGGTCTTCCTCATGGCCAACGCCGGTCATGCCACTGAAGACCATGGGTAGGTCACCCACATGTCCCCGGGCAAAAACATCTACTTCAGACCGGTTGTCACCAGGGTGGGTCACAAAAGTGGCGTCCAGTTCAATCAGACCAAAATGGTCCTGGACCAGCTGAATAAAGTGGGTAAAGACTTCGCGGACAAAGCCTCCCTGGTCCTTGGTGTCAATCCAAGGGTTGATTTGCCACTTCCGCGGCCAGTCTGGGAAAATCCCCTTTAGCTCTAGACGTTTAATGTCCCCAATTTGCTTACCCTCTAAAAGCTCTTTCAACTTGGCATAGCCTGGGCCAAAGAAGAGCGGAAAGTTCATACCATGAACCAGTTGTGTCCCTTTTGCATAATCCATCATGGCCTTGGCTTCTTCAATGGTACCTGCCAGGGGCTTTTCACAAAGAATGTGTTTGCCCGCCTTCATAATGTCGATGGCCAGGTCCTTGTGGAACTTAGGAGGCACGGCCAAGTAAACAGCGTCCACTTGAGGGTCTGCCAACATGGCTTCAATCGAATCCACAGCCTCCACCCCGTGCTTGTCACAAATGGCCTTGGTCGTTTCTGCATTAATGTCATACACGCTGACAACGTCCACGCCCTCATGGTCCTTAAAAATGGGGAGTAATCGGTCCCCAATGGCCCCCAGGCCAATAATACCAAACCCTATCATACTGGTTCCTCCAAACATATTTTCTGATCTAGGTCGACCACCTCAGACCCCGGACGCCCTCGATCCCTTAGGGAAAGACGCTCCTTTTGTCCGATGCGGTTTTGCCCTCTTCCTCCTTCAAGAATACCATATTAGGCCCTGGCTGGCTTAGTTGTCTTGGCTAGAAGCTTCTTTTGATGAAGCCACCCTGCCACCACAAAGAAGAAAAGACCCACTGTCCAAGGATTTCTACAATGGATTTCCCATGGAAACCGGTGTCCCTGAGGGCAAATCCGATAGGGTCCTGTCGTTCCTTGAAGTGGTGGAGTAGGAGGCTCGCCGCAAGAATTTGAGCATTTGATCATTCTCGGGCCCTGTATTATAATCGTCTTACCCATACAAATGCAAATGATGCACCCGTCATGGACCTATTGACACCGTAGCGGCTGCTACCAAAGGAGTTGTCTTATGCTCAAACAAGCCCCTATCAATATGAATGCCAAGCGGTCAATCGCCCTGATTGTGTCCACCCTCCTTCGACTCATGGAGGAAAAGCCCTTTAAGGACATCACGATTTCGGCCATTACCAAACACGCAGGCATCGTACGAAACACCTTCTACGCCCACTTTGAAAGTAAAGAGGACGTCCTGACCTACCACATTTACACCATTTTCAATGACCAGTTCAAGGCATATGCTGGGGATACTGAGATCGACAACGCCCAGTTCGTGCCCATCTACTTCAATATCTGGTCCAAGGAAGTGTCCCTCTTGCAGGTCCTAGAGAAAAATGATCTGCTATCACTACTCAACCTCATGGACACCCAGTTCGAATATTTTTGCTACACCTATTTTGCTGCTGATGAATGTGATTTGTCTGAACTTGGGACCAAATACGCCAATGCAGTCTATGCGGACATGCTGGCCAGCATTCTCAAGCGATGGATCCGGTCCGGTATGGAGGAAACACCAGAGGAAATGTCCGCCGTCTTTCTGGAACTATTGGGACTTGAATATATGCGGACCCAAACGTAAGAAGTGAACCTTTATTATGACAAAAAAAGAATGGGCATTGATCACCAATTGATCAATGCCCATTTTCTCTTACGCACATTATGTGTAGATCGCCTTGCCCTCCAAGACGTCTTGGTAGTAGGTTTGGATTAACTCCTCAAGGACGTCAATATTGACCTTGTCTAAATTGCTAATGTAAAGACAGATCTTGCCCCGCTTATACTTGCCAATCCGGTCCAGTAGGTCCACATAGGGGTCCAGACCACCCACTGTAAAATAGACGGTAATGTGGGCCTTGGCAGGGACAAAGGCCAAAATAGGCATGTCTCCTTCACTGGTCTTGTTCACGTAATGATAGTCTCCAAAACCAACGGACTTGTCCTCCCAAAGCACAGGGGGGTCCGGGACATTCTTGTCGATCAGTTCAAGGAGGTCAAAGGCGTCTCTTCGACGTCTCTCATGGTCAATTTGGTTGAGTTTGTTTGCTATCGGGTCCATTTGTCACTCCCATTCTCAAAGGGTGTATGCCTTGGTTCTTATATACCCGGCGTCTACCCAATCTCCCTCTGGATTATGGACTCCTCAACCCATAGGTCCTGGTCTCCACCAGCCTTGACTTCAGTGGCTTTGAAGTCAGTACTATTGACATCAATGCCCCTACTGTCGACGTCCTTGATCTTGAACACAGAAACGGCCTCATCCATATGACCTGCCAACTGGACTAACTTTGCACAGGAAGCCGACACAAGGTCGATCACCATGGCTTGCTCCTGCATGCCGGCCGCTGCCCGACTGGTGCCTTGCTCATTCACTGTAGAGATGTCAGCCAGGGCTTCAAAAAGCGAATTGATGGATGCCATTTGGCCTGCCATTTTCACACCGGACTGGTCAATACCTTGGATATGGGTCCTCATGGACCCAAGGGCCACGGCGATTCCCCTGAACTTATCACTGGTGTGCAGGACGTCTTTTTCCTGCTTTCGTACTGCCTTCCCTGCTATTTCAATGGTGTCAACCGCTTGGGTCGATTTCGCCATTAGGTCCTTAATGTCCCTACTAATCTCTTTGGTGAAGCGATTGGTTTGAACCGCCAACTTCCTGATTTCTTCTGCAACAACTGCAAAACCACGCCCTGAGTCACCTGCCCGGCCAGCTTCAATGGCTGCATTTAGGGCCAGCAAATTGGTTTGGTCGGCTATATCCGCTATCATACTTGAGGCATTCTTGATCTTTTGTGCACTTTCATTGGTGGCTTGGACGATATCATGGACCTCGCCAGTGGCCTGGCTACTCTCCTTTGTTTCCTCCACAAGACCATCCACGATCCCCATACCTTCATCCTTGAGTTCTTCCACCCGATCAGCAACTTCCATCAAAGCTTTGACTTGGTCTAGGTCAAAGGCCAAGAGTTTGCCCAATTGGGTTACTTGACTGAAACCATTGACTGTTACTTGAGCCTGCTCTTCTGCACTACTTGCAATCTCTTCAACCGTTTCCGAAATTTCAACAGCAGTCGCCGCAGCAATTTGACCCTTGTCCGTCATTTCCTTAGAGGAAGTATAGACACTTGTTGAAGCTTCACTGATTTCTCCAATAACGGTCAGGAGGGCCTTGCGGATATCCTCACTCTCTCTGGCCAGTATGCCCATTTCATCCTTTCGAATGAGGACGGCCTCTTCCATGGGGTGGGTCAGGTCATATTCAGAAATCATCTTCATTTGATCCATGACCTTTTGAAGGGGTCTAGTAATCTCCAACGTCAAGACCAAGGCAGTTCCCACACTGAATAGGAGGCCCACCAACAATGAGCTAATGGCCACAAGACTAGAGGTTTGAATGATCTTATTGTTGTTCTCCCCCACCTGGTTGGCAATGCTCATGGCTATGTCAGAGCTTGCCATGGCCGCTGCGGTCATGTTGTCATATTGGACTCTTTGGTCTGCGACAAGCTGGTCAAAATGGTCAAAAGCAGACTCAAACTTATTTAAACTATCCAGAGCCACATGGAGGTTTTCCTCTACAGTAGAGGTTGCTGCTTCTTCTATGGAAACCAAGAGGAGGTCCCTGGCCTTTTTCTTGCCATTCCTCAGGAGTTCAAGGTGGCTGGTTGACTCCGTGTACATATACTTAGAACTGGCCACCCGGGCCTCCATGACAGCATCAAAGGACTTTTGCATGGTCAGGTAGCGATCAAATGCCCTGGACATTTTCTCTGGGTCTTCTGCCAGCATGATGTGAAACTGGGCCACGTCCATGGCCCGCTTGATGTCCAAAACAAGATTGGACCCAATGGTCATTTGCAGTCTATTCTGGTTGGCCTTGGCCTTCTCTAACTCTAAATAATGGATAAACTCACTTGTGAATAGATCTAGCTGTTCCTCAAATGCCCCTGCAGGACCCAGAAGGTCTGGACTTGTCATCATGGTCTTTGCCTGGCCCATGGAGGCATTTGCTGCCTCTAAATGTTGCAGTACGAGGTCAGCCGTCTCAGCCGACTTATTTGTGACGTATATCTGCTGGGCTATACGTGCCTCTTGCATATGGCTTTTGGACCCATTCACAGCTTCCAGCATGTCATTTTGTTTGGCGATTTGCTGGAAATAAAAAAGAGAGGTCAAAGCAACAATAACAAGAATGCCAGTAATTATGCCGTAGCCTAGGGCGATCTTTTTACCTACTTTTATATTCTGAACGAGCCCCTGTATTAATCTGAAACGCTTCATACCTTCCTCCACTACCACTCCTTGAGTCGTGCCCCTTGCACCATCCACTAGGAGTATAGCACCAGAAACAAGTACAAAACCTTTTGGACAAAACACTTAGCCTAAAGTTAACCTGTCCTAAACAAAAAGGTCGTGGTGCAGTCCTTTTTCATTTCCTCAATTTTCTGTAAAGTAGTTTACAGAAACTTTATCTGGCCTCCGTTAGAATAAACATATCAACAAGACACGTACCCACAAGGAGGGCAAACCATGTATCAACTCACACAAGAAGACGTAAAAATCCTAGAAACCTATAGAACATTCCTAGAAGGCCAAGTGGCTGAAGCTACGAATCCCCAAGTAAAAATGATCCTTGGGAAGAGCGTTGAATTACTCAGTGGTGAAATCACTACGCAAACACTTGTGAACTATCTTGAAGTACAAGTGAAGAAGAATCCAGACGCTCCAGAACTCAGCGATGAAGCCAAGGCCAAGGTTAATGAAATACGCATTGCAGCCAGCCAACACGGCGTCATGGACGTGGTGAAGCGGTTCAAGCAGGGGAGCAAGTAGGTAAAGGCCATTGGCGAAAGATTTAAACCAATAGTTCCAATAAACCGCATCTGCAAAAATCACTTTAGTCGCTAAGACTAAAACAAAGCAATGAGCGCCAATTGAACAAGGGGGATCTCCTTTATACTCATGGTATGAAAGGAGATCCCCCTTATGATGAATACACATTTTTCAAGAAAACAAGTGCCTCTGAAATACCTGGCAACAATCAGTATTGTTCTTTTGGCTACAGGCTTTATCCTAGCCTCCATTTTCCTCCCCAACCTAAGACCACAGGTCTTCTCAGGCCCCTACGGCCACCTACTCAACCACCAGGTCATTATGGTGAGTTTGGCCCTACTGGTTGTCCTGGTTATTCGGGTCCTATTCGGAATATCCACCCTGGACTTCTTGTCCCTCACGCGGTGGGATGGTCCCATCGTACCTGTTCCCTGGCTTGGCATCCGCCCAAATGCCAAGGAAACATGGCGTCACCTGGGCCGTCAAATGGCCTTAACCATTACCCTGGTTACGGGCCTGGTCATTTACTTTCAAGTGGCGCAAGAAGCCCCAATAAGACTACGACCGGACATGTGGGTCATTTTGCTGCTGGCCGCAACCAATGCCTTTTCAGAAGAGGTCATTTACCGGTTCAGTTTCGTTTCGGCAGGTTCAAGTTTACACCTGCCTGCACAAGTCTCGGAACTGACCTCTGCTTTGATCTTCGGTCTGGCCCACTATTTTGGCAACCCAGGCGGTGTCCCGGGCGTCTTGATGGCAGGCTTTATCGGTTGGTTTCTTGCCAAATCCATGAATGAAACAAAGGGTTTCTTCTGGGCCTTTGTCATTCACTTTGTCCAGGACGTGGTGATCTTTTACGCCTTATCCCTCTGGCTTTAGAGGTCGTCAGAAATGGTCATCCGAATTTGTATGGTGGACTCAGGGTCAAAGGGACCCTTAAAGTCAGGGCCATACCGCTCCATGTAATAAAGGTCCGTAGGCACCAGCCCCATGGCAGGAAGTCGGTACTTGTATATGAGCTCGTAGGTTTTTATAACAGGTACTTCCTCCTGGGTATAAAGGGCCCCACGATGGTCAAACTCGATCACCCTACAGGCCTGGCAGGTCAGTAATTCCAACCCGTCTGGCACCTGTGTCCCCTGGGGCACACGAACCCCTACAAATTCAACAAAGGTAGGTTGGTCTTTTGTGTTGTCCACCCCTAAACAGATCCGGTAGACCGCATCTTCTTCGTAATCTTCAAAGGTCTCTAAGGCCCCCACCACCTGATTGACGAAGGCGGGAATGGTCAGGACCTCAAGGTCACTGGACTGCCTTGACTGTCCCAAAAATGTTGTTTCTGGAAGGTCCACAAGCTTGTGGCCTGCCTCCACACTGCCCTTGGTATGGGCAAGAGGAAGGTCCAGGGTGGTAAAGTCCAAGGACCTCCCCTTATTGTGGTCACTGTATAAGGCTTTTTGCTCTGACTGGCTAAGCCTGCGAAAGGCCCTCGGGGTAAGCCCAAACCGCTTCTTAAAGTTTCGAGTCATGACTTCATTGGACAGAAACCCATTTTTTATGGCTACAGAGAGGACCGATTCCTCTCCTTGCAAGTCCTCCATGGTTTGGAGTAGACGCCGCTCTAAAATGTATCCGTTGACCGACATGCCCGTTATGGCCTTAAAAAAACGGTAAAAATGATACTTGGAAATGAAGGTAGCTGCAATCCCCCCAGCGATCAAGTCCTCGTCTCCCATATGGTCAGTAACATAGGTGTCAAACTGCATTAGGGCCTTTTTATAGTCGATTTGAGCCATGTTGCCTCCATGTCATTCCTACTGGTCCGCACACTTACCAGGACCCCTATTTCCTTTTCCCAAAATCCACATGGATCACATTGTCCACCTTGCGGATGGTTTTTTCCTCAGGTTGGGCTTTTTTGTCTTGGGTAGCCCCGTGACCTTTCCCCAGTTCCTCCGTCTCCGGCTCTACCTGTGGGTGCTTGGATGATTCCTGTGCGGCCTCTCCCCGGATCTCTTTTGATCCCTTGTTCGGCTCTGGCTCTGTCAGGTCTGGCAGGCTATCAAAGTCCCGTAGGATGTCTGCAAAGCTTCGTGTCACCTCTGTATGGTCAAAAACGTGGAGCTGGCTCTTGGCCCTAGAAATACCCACATAAAAGAGTCGGCGGTCCTCTTCCAGGGTCTCCAGATCGTAGTTTTTATACCAGTCGTGGGTGTGGAAGTAGTAGACATGGTCAAATTCCAGGCCCTTGGCAGAGTGGATGGTTGTTAAGACTACCTTGGGATTCTTGCCCTTTTTCAAGTCCACAACCGGGTCCAGGATCATATTGATCACAAAGTTTTCTAGGGAATCATAGGTCGCTAAAAGGTCCCTGACTAGCTTGAAGTCCTCCTGGATTTCCTCTTTGGTGTAATAATCCGACTCAATGGACTCATAAATGGAAAAGTAAAAGGCACAGACCTGGTCAAACAGGTCCAGCTTGTCTCCCTGGAAGTCCAGAAGATCCTTTACCTGGCCCACCCGCTGGAACTTTTCCCCCTTCAAATGGCTAATATCCGCCATATTGGTCTTAATGAGTCGCTTGGCAGACTTGACCCCAATCCCGGGAAGCAGGGTGAGAATCCGGTTATAGCCCACCACGTCCCTCCGGTTGAGATAGACCATAAGGAAACTCAGGGCGTCCTTGACGTGCTTGCGCTCCAAGAGGCGAACGCCCCCATAGACCACATAGTCTATGTTTTCGGCGATCAAGGCCTTTTCAAAAACAGTCCGATTTTTGTTGTAGCGGTAGATCATGGCGTGGGTCTTGTCCGGATTTTGCTTGATTTGATCCAGTACAAAAACCTTATGGCTTTCAAGCGATGCGCCCGAGACCACATTCACTTGCCCCTTCTTGTCTGTCACCGCCGACAGGGCCTTGTGGTAGCCCAGCTTGGACTTGGCGATGGTCTGGTTGGTCCAGTCGACAATTTGGTCTGTCGACCGGTAGTTTTCAGTAAGTTTGACCATCCGAGGGGACTCAAAGTCATTGTAGAAGTTGAGGATGATCCGGTGGTCAGCACCCCGAAAGGCATAGATCCCCTGGAAGTCGTCACCGATGGCCATAACATTCTTGATGTTGAGACGCTTAACAAAGTCCAACTGCATTTGGTTGGTGTCCTGGTATTCGTCGATCATTAAATACGCAAAGGGCGCTGTGACCTTGGTTGCGTCTTCTTTTTCAAGATACTTGCTTATGACGGAAATCATGTCGTCGTAGTTGGCCAACATGTGGTCAACCTTATATTTTTCATAGACCCCCATGTAGGCCTCAATGTTGTCCGCTTCGTCGGCCAGCCTGTGGAGGTCAAATTTTTGTATATACTCCTTGACCGTTAGGCCTGTATTACAGCAATAGGAGATCATTTTTTGCAGGGTCTTGGCCCGCTGGTTTTTATTGAAGTCGCCAAAGTCCGCCATGACCAACTTGTGAACAGCAATGTCGTCTTCACTGTCCAAAAGGCGAAACTTGGAGATGGGAGACTCACTGCCAATCAGCTGGCTGATGTGGTTGGCAAAGGCATGGAAGGTCCCTACAAAACCCAGGGCGGTATTGGGAATGAGGGTGTTCAGCCTCGACTTAAGAACATTCCCCGCTTTTCTAGTGAAGGTAATGATGACAATAGAGGCCGGGTCTACCCCCTGTTTGATCAAGTGGAGGACACGGTAGGTCAGGGTATGGGTCTTGCCCGTACCTGGGCCCGCTATAACCAGAAAATTGCCCTCCTCCCGACTGGCGGCGATTTTCTGCCCCTTGTTTAGGGTCTTGAGGTAGGCAAGCGACTCAACCTCGGGATCCAGACTTGTGATTTCTCGATTGGTTAGGGCCTCAACGGCCTCCTTTATCTTAATGGTGGTTTTCAAGGAAACACCCCTTTTCTTCGAACGTTTGTTCTATTGTATCATGGATCAGGCGTGGGCAAAATGACCATCATTTGGCAAGCCTGCGGGGCCCACTTGGCCTATGAATGCCCTTGGGGTACAGAAAAATCACCCGCCTGGTCCAGCGGGTGATTTTGTAAGCGTATTTCATTTTCAGCCTGCTCGTGTCACCAGGCTAATCTACCACCCGGAACATGCCCATCATGCCATTTTCCTCATGCATGAGGATATGGCAGTGGTACATGTAGTCACCGGTAAAGCGGAACTGGACCTGCAAGATCATGGACTCCTCTGGCCTCAGATAAATGGTGTCCTTCCAGCCAATTTCCTTGTAGTCCACCTTCCGTCCATTCTTCTCCACCACTAGAAACTGTGAATTGTGAATGTGGAAGGAATGGTTTTCAAAGGACCGATTGACCACTTCAAAGTAGTAGATTTGGTCCTTCACAAACACCTCGTTGGGAACCGTATGGCTAAAAGGCTTGTTGTTGATCATGTCATTGTCCAAGATGTACTTGTGGGTGACTTGTTGGTTGTCATAGGGTTCAAAGGCGGTGATGGTTACCAGGTCTTCTGGGACCTCCCCTTTGACTGGGGCGTCCTCTGTAACTCTCAGTGTGAGGACCACTTGACCATTGGCAATGAGGTCCACCTGGTCTCCAATTTGTTTGTCTGACAAGTCAACAATCACTTCAAACCGCTGGCCTGCAACGACTTCAAAGAAGTCCTTTTCCTGGGGAGCCTCCAGTAAACCACCGTCCGTTCCAATCACCTGAAGGGGGCTTCCGTCACTTAGGGAAACATCCATAATCCCGTGGTTGCTACCATTGAGGGTTCTGAAGCGAATCAGCTCATTTTTCACTTCCAGGTAAGGGGCATATTGGCCATTGGTCATGATTAAAAACCCTTCGGTGGTTATCCGGTTGGGACCCGCCCGGTCTTCAAATAGAAGGTAGGTCATTTTTTGCTTTTCCATGTCCATCTCACCACCAGGAACACTGGGAGCTGCATTCATTGCATGTTCTATGTCGCCTCCATGGCCACCTGTATGCCCATAGTGTAAGTTGCCCTGTCCATCGAACAGTTTGGCCTGGAGAACCAAGGGGATATCATTGACCCCATAGTCTGTGGGTAGGTCTATGTTTTCGATGATTTCGTCTTCAATGATCATCATGCCTGCAAGGCCCTCATACACCTGAGTGGCCGTTGTCCCCATGGCATGGGGGTGATACCAAATGGTAGACGCATGCTGGTCCACCGCCAGTTCATAGGTCTTGGACTCTCCAGGATACACCAGGGCTATACTGCCCATGGCCCCGTCATTTTCTCCTGTGACTTCAAGCCCATGCCAATGAACCGTAGTCCGTTCACTAAGGTTGTTGGTAATGGTCGGATAGAAGGTGCTGCCTCTTCTCATTTTGATGGTCGGCCCCAGGTATCCCTGATCACTATAACTTTTCACTTTAGTTGTGAAGCCTTCAAAAAAGGCAAAGTCAGACTCGTTCACAGTTAACTCATATCTTGCACCGTCCTCGGTCACATCGATCAAGTCTGGGATTCTTAACATTTGAGCCGCTTCCATGCTGGCAAGCAAGGCTGAGTGGTCATCAGCACGATCTTCACGTATTTTCCAGTTCCCGTTTACATCGCCATAAAACATAAGGCTACAGCCACTCACAATAAGGGTGAGTGTCAGAACAAAAAGCACAAATAAAACTCTCCGCATGAGTTCTCCTCTCTGGGTCGCTATGTGTTTCATTTAGGGGATGACCTCATTGGTTGTCTTTTCCTAGTAGATGTTATTGTATCTATACCCCTTTAGGAGAGTTTAAAAAACGGAGAGATCATTCTTGTCAGATGACCTCTCCGTTCACAGGGTTTTTCTATATGTTTATTCGCTACCAGTGCCGAAGGCTCGTCTTTGCTTATCGCCCTTACTTAGTCCTTACAAATGCTTGATTTCTTAGCGAATTTCCTTGTCCAGCCGTAGGCGCTGGATCACGCTAACAAGGTCCTTGCTTGCGTCAACAATGTGGGTAAAGTTGGTCCCTTCCAAGGTCTCACTTGCCTCAACCAAAGACCGCTTTCTCCCCTTAGGCAGTGCGTCGACAACGAGCTGTCGCTGGGCTTCTTCCAAGCTCATACAAGCCAAGGCTATTAAAAGGATGTCGCATTCCCTGAGCAAACGCTGTAGAGAACGCTGGGGCATTTGCTTGAACTCCTTGGCAAGTCTTGATCCTTCCACTGGCTTATGGTCCGTCTTCAAAAAGCGCGTAAGACCCTCTTCATAACCATGACCGCTGTCCAGAACCGAGATAAATTCCTCACCAAAGTATGCCGCCAGCTCCACTTGCACATCCCAGGGATAGGTCCCCCTGTGTAGGTGTATAATGCCCTCCAATACCAGGACTCTTTGGAAAAAGGCTGGTGGTGTATGGTCAGTCGCCATCAGGTAATTGGTCAATATACGTCGTAACTCGTCAATTTCCATCCCTTTCAGGAGCAACTCAACTGCCTTGTGTAAAAAAGGCAAGTCCGTGTCAGACAAGTTTTCTTCCAAGGAAAGGAGGCCATTTCCATGGGCGATTTTAGAAAGGGCAACCATGCGGTCCAGCACAGTTATGGCCTGGTGTCTGTCTTCTTTTGTACACTCTTGAATTCTCATGTATTCCTTTTGCATTTTCACGTCTCCTTCTGTGCCCCTGGCACGGAAATTCACCCCTCGCTGACGATAGACCCTTGGCGTTACCCCAAAATACTGCTTAAAGTTTCTAGTAAAGGTGTCTACATTGCCAAATCCATAGGCCATGGCAATGTCTAATACACGCCTACTGGGGTCTTTCAAAGCATAGGCTGCATGAATCAGCTTTCTGCGAAGAACATAGGCTGTCACCGAAAGTCCCATTTCCGCCAAAAACATGCGATGAAAGTGGAATTTAGAGTAACTCATTTGTCTAGAAATCTGCGACAGGGTTATTTCAGACTCAATGTTTGACTCTACATATTCAATTGTCCTTTTTGAAACACGATCTTTACTCATGTGGCCACCTAACTAGTATGGTTCCATTGTAAAAGGCCTGGGTCTGAAATTCTCGTGAAATCTTGCTATGCTTGTGCGTAAAACATAAAGGAGCCACGGAAGACATTGTCCATCCATGGCTCCCAAAAGAAGCTACCCCTATATTAGTGACAAGCTTTTTCAGTCACTAGTCTGCATCCACCTTAATGACAAAGCACTCGGTGAATCCATCGCTGCCGTTGCCAAGAACCGACTCAATGCCTTTTTCCACTTCAATGACTTGGCCCTTCTTGTAGGTCTTTTGAGACTGATCGCCTAGGGCAATGGACAGTTCTCCTTTAACCACAATAATATAAACATGCGCATCTGTAGGGTGTTTGGGGAAGAACTTCCCGCTTTCAATAATGACGTGGTTGAGCATGAGATTGTCGTCCTTGAGGATATTCTCAAATAGGTCTTTTTCTTCCACGGTGTAGGTAAACAGTTTTGCTAACATTTAATCCTCCTAAAAGTCTTACTTCTATAAATCCTTGGTCCACGGGCGTTAGTCAACAAGGGGATAAAGCTCCTTGTCCTCCCGGTCAAGTCTGGTCAGCAAGTGGTCAAAAACACGATCCAACTCTTCCCTAAAAGCCTCAAAGTTCCCTTCAATATTCTCATAGGTGTTATACCGGGTCTTAAAGGAAATAAAGGCATTGTTCAGGCCGCCCATGGACCGGTCGAAGGTGGCAGCCAAGTCTTTGGTGTGGGTGTCCTGGCTCTCCATGAGGAGGGGATAAAGGTACCGGTCTTCACTGCTCAAGTGAATCCGTAGGACGCCGGCCAGCTTATTAATTTTATGGGCCAGTTCCCTGAGCTTGTCCTCGGAACTTTCTTGGTTCAAGAGGACCTGGACCTCCCCAATGAGGTCTCTGATTTTCTTGTGCTGGTCAACTAGATTTTCTATTTTCATATTACTTTGCATAATATTGTCGTACTTGGCTTCGAAGCTAGCCTTCCAACAGGCAATCAAGTCTGGGATGAGGACTTCCAAGGATGGGTCAAACTGGCTACCCATGTTCTTATACAACTCGTCTTCAATGACTTCCCAAGTTAAACTAGGCCGATAAGCCCGGTTGGAAGCCATGGCGTCAATGGCGTCACATAAGGCCAGTATCCGTCCACCCAACTTGATCTCTTCACCCTTAAGACCTTCAGGATAACCGCCTCCGTCCCACCGTTCGTGGTGTTGGTAGACTGCTTCTGCAATATCACCCAGGAGGCTGGCCTCACTGATAATATCCGCACTGATGGCCGGGTGCCGCTTCATTTCCCGCCATTCCAGGTCCGTCAGACGACCATTTTTTAAGAGGATATTGTCGGGAATTCCAATTTTGCCAATGTCATGGAGTTGGCCTGCAATCTCCAAGTAGAAGCCTTGTTTGGGCTTTAAGCCCAGTAACTCAGCACTAAGGGCAGCCATTTCACCCACCCGGTGGGAATGGCCCTTTGTATATAGGTCCCTGTATTCCAGGGCGCTGATCATGCACTTTATAGCGTCCTCGAATATGGCGTCTTTTTCAGTGTCTTTGATCATGGTGTACTTGTATTTCATGGGTTTCTCCAGGTTTCTTTTTATCAAACATCGTTGTACCTAACGCAACAACTCCATCTAATTGATCTTAGTGTATCGCTTAATCGACTTTTACTCAAACCTTCAGAACCATTTTCATTCCTTAATTAGATGAATCTTTACGCTTCACAGTGGTACATATTAAAGAAACCCTGCCCATATCTACTGTCACCCAAAGTGACTGACAAAAAAACCGCCTCTTCCCCCGGTTCAAGGAGCCAAATATGACCAGAGAACACATCATTGAAAGTAGCAAAATAGCCATTGCTGTTGTGATTGCCGTATTAGTCGCCCGTACCCTACAAATGCAGTTTTATATGTCCGTCGCAACCATCGTCATCGTTAGCATGTTGTCTGCTAAAAAACAGTCTGTAAAACTCGCTGCAACGCGTCTTTTTGCCGCTGTCCTTTCACTGACCCTGTCCAGCATTCTTTTCTCTGTTTTCGGTTTCTCCTTATGGGTCTTCATCCTCTACATACTCATTTTCACATATCTCATGTTTAGAATGGACACCAAAGTAGCCATCGTCTTAAACGTCGTCCTGGTCATGCACATTTACACCCTACAGGAAATCTCCATACCCATTCTATTAAACGAGTTTGGACTTATGTTCCTCAGTATTTTAGTTGCCCTCCTGGTCAACACCTTCACCTTGGACATGGAAGACGAATTGGTTGGCTACCAGGACGAGGTCGAAAACCTCTTTGATAGCATATTCGTCAAAATGGGCATGTGCCTGAGCAACCAGTGTAATACAGAGTCTGTGGACGTAGACCTTGTCCTCTTAAACGAGCGTCTGACAGTCGCAAAAAAGCGTTCCTATAATTATATGAACAACTTTTACTTCATCAAGAATAATTACTATGTGGAATACTTCAGCATGAGACGCAGGCAATACTATATTGTTAAAGGCATGCAGAAGTTTATCAGCCTAAACTTCCTCAACGAAAGAGAAGTGCAACTCCTAAAAAATTTCACAGACCAGTTTGTCAACAAGACCAAGGTTCTAGACATGTGCCAAGAGCAGATTGACATCCTGGACACCATCAAACACCACTTCACCCACGAAGCAGACTTGCCACCGGACCGCAACCAGCTCCACAACCGGATTGCCCTCCACCAATACCTCTACTCCCTGGAAGACTTGGTTTCTGTGAAGATGCGCTTTATCGAGCGATATGAGAAGGAGTAACTTCACTTGCTTTGATTACGATGTCAATACTAGCCCCGCACGCTCTTTTCCACAAGGTCCCCCTGCTTCTTATAGATAGACTGGGCTGGTATAACCCCTCTCACCATGGACAAGGGATAGACAGTGGTTCCTCTACCCACTACTGAGCCTGGGTTTAGAACAGAGTTACTCCCCACTTCCACATGGTCGCCAAGGATGGTTCCCAGTTTGGTCAGACCCGTCTCCAGTCGCGCTCCGTCCGCCTGAACAAGAATGGCAGACTTGTCCGACTTCTGATTGGACGTGATCCCGCCGGCACCGATATGGGATTGATAACCAAGTATGGAGTCCCCAACATAATTAAAGTGAGGGACCTGTACCCTATTAAATAAGACTACATTTTTAAGTTCCGTGGAATTGCCAACGATGGCCGATTCTCCAACAATCACACTCCCCCGAATATAAGCACAGTGCCTCACTTCAGCATGATGCCCGATTATAGTAGGACCTGTTATAGATGCGGTTGGGGCTATGGTTGCAGATTTTGACACCCACACATCTTGTCCCACTTGGTCGTAATCACCTTCCGCTAGAGTTTGCCCTAGTTCTATAATATAATTGCTAAGTTTGGACAGAACCTCCCATGGATAAGTCACTCCAGTGAATAGGCTGGCTGCGATGGTTTCCTTTAGATTTAGTAGGTCTTCAACCTTTATTTTTGTCATTACACACCTTTCATCCCTTAGACATACCATTACAATCATGTCTGTGTTCCACAAATCCTGGAGACTACACGTCAGGCAAATCATATCATTGTTGCTCATAGATTGTCCAAAATGCAAATGACAAAAGCCCCTACAAAAAAGAGGGGCCTTGGGTTTTAGAAGCATACCTAAAAAGACATGACATTTGATGATCACTAGGTCAATCACTAGTTAAAGTTATTAAGACCGACCTTGTTTCCTTCGGAATCGATGAACAAGCCATAATAACCACTTTCATCCGCATGAGGTGATTTTCCTACAAGGACCCTTCCTCCGATCTCCTCAACCAGACCTAGCAGTTCTTCTATGTCTTTCACCATATTCAAGTATATGGTGACACCATTCGCAGAAGGTTCATACCCTTCTCCTTCAACAATAGTGCCAAATGACACTTGTCCTTCCGATGGGAATACACCTATTTTCATTCCCGGAAAATCCATAATTTCAATCTTAATATCGAGCAAAGCCTCATAAAAACCTGCAGCACGTTTCATATCCTTCGCTGGAATCTCGAAAATCGCAATCATACTATTCATATAACCTTCCTCCTTCTTCACTGATACCCCCATTGTAAGTTATATCTCATAACTTAAATTGTAAAAAAGCGACAGGTTGGCTATTTGTAAAATTTACTGGATAGCATCATTTCATCTGCCCCCAAAAAGTCCTTGGGTGTCAATCCAGTAAATTCCTTGAAGTCCTTAATAAAATGAGATTGATCATAATAATGACTTGAATAAGCTATCGAGGTTAAACTCTGAGGTTCATTATCCAGTAACAAGGTGAGTGCCGCCTGTAAGCGTATAACCTTGCCTAACTGTTTCGGACTGATTCCGATGTGTTTTTTGAACTGACGCTCTAGATGCCTTCTTGCACTCTTATCACTTCCGAGTACATCAACAATCTTCACATTACCCAGTTTTTGATACATCGTCTCCACAGTTGTGCGGATCACCTGGTCAATGACTTTGCTTTCTTGTAGCATATCGAACAAAAACGCTTCTACAATTTCAATGCGTTCCTGGGTAGTGTCCGCATGCACAATATTGCTTTCCAGTTCCCGCACGATCTTCGGGTCAAACAATTGATCTAAAGGGGTTTCTTTGTTTACAAGCTCATCTAATGATTTACTGATCAAATTCGAAAAGCCAAGCGGAAAAAAACTAATGGCAAAAGTGTCCACTTCTCCAACGGGTTCTATATAAAATGGTTTCATCGCTTGACCAATGACCATGGCTCTAGGTTGCAAGATATAATCGTCTTCTGATGTATATCTTTTTATGTCCTCACCTATGAGAAAAGCCATCTCAATACACCCGTCCGGTACAATTCTTTGTTTGCTTTTCTCCTGCATTGGGACCTTCAAACTCCAATATATATTCACTAAAGGTTCAAGTTCAGGATGGGGTTTATAAGTCAAGTATTCCATACAATCTCCCTCAAGGCCTTGATCGTCAGGTTATGGTTACACTGGATGCTCAAATGTAAAGAAGTGCGGTACAACCAACATGCTCGATTGAACCCATGTAAACGCCCCCTATAGCGCTCGAATGTCTCTGATCCACTCCTCGTCAATACTTTTCGCAGTCAACTCAATCCAAGCATCCTTAAACCCCGCTTTACGAGCCGTGTTTTTTGACGCTAGGTTTGACCAGGCACAGCAGTAAAAAGGAACTTTACCCCTCTTCAATATTTCTTGAGACAACAAGAATGTTAAGGTCGATGCGATTTTTTGAAACCGAAACTCCTCCAACACATCAATGCCGATTTGCCACATGGTCTGACAATCATTCGATGCGCCTGCAAGACCAGCTATCTGCCCATTCACATATGCCGCAACAGCGATCATGTCAACACGCTCTCCAGTCCTTTTATAACACAGGGCCATAGGAAACCTCTTGTCTTCATATAAATCAAGAATTTCGTCTTCAAAGAAAACCCTTGTTTCAATTTCCGTATTCAAGTCTGGCGTGTACTCAACATCTGGCAGAAAAAACTGGGCTATGTGGGCAATGCACTTGCCTTTTTTCTCTAGTTCGTTGTTCAGGGCTGTGATTTGCGGCGCGTCAAAGCAGCGATAGATGCTCTTTTCGTACTTACTCAAATACTGGCCTACAAACCCTTGCATTTCTTCATCTACCACTGCTACCAGTGAATGGCCATAATATACAAAATTGCAGTAGGGTTTTTGCTTTAGGTAGTTGCGCGCGTCGCCAGTAACCTCACTTGGACTATAAATCGAATAGTAGCCATTTAGCAAATCATTGGCGGATATACTATAATCCTTTGCACTTTGTTGAATTGCGATATCAAAAATGTCTTTGTTATTCATGATCAATGGCCTCCGTTTATTGATGATTCAGTTCATCTTGGTTCAGAAATCTATGTATCCATAACAACCACGTCCCAAGTTACCGCCGACCTAGAGTCAAAGCGGCACCTTAGGAAAATCATACCATTATTGTATGACGCTTGTCCAAAAAGCAATCATTAATATAAGGGTGGCCTTATGGAAACACCCATAAGACCACCTGAATATCACTTGTTCTCTTTTAATATTTTCACAATCCGATCATAAATGACCTGTGTTGTTAGCTCAGTTTCATCGCTCACAGTGTTCACAAACTGAATAACAACCGTGTCGATATCTGCATGATAATAAGCTATGCTCTGGTAGCCCAAGACCCATCCTTTATGGCCATACTCGTAAATCGAGTCGTAGATAGCCCTTTCCCTGTCATTGAGCAGGGAACCGTCATTCAGGGCTCTTATGAATATCCCAACGTCTTCTACGGTAGCCAACATACCAAAATCTATGGGCTTAAAATCAGTCTCTAATCCTACGTAGTAGCCACTCATCACATCATCAGGGTCCACATCCTCAAGGGAACCAAAGGTATTAGTTAAGCCCAAGGGTATGAGGATTTTTTCAGTCATATATTCGAACTTGCCATACCCCAGTTCTTTTTCAATGATCTCATTGATTAACAAGTAGTTGGTATTGGAATACGCATACGTCTCTCCTGGCGCAAAGTCAGCAGGTAATCCCTCAATCAAGTCCAGTGTTCCAGCCACCGTTTGAGGGGGTGCGTCCCACATAAATCCAGCTTGGTCAGAGTAGTTGGGAATCCCGCTTCGATGCTGCACCATCATCCCTAGGGTAATGACCTCTGCATTTTCAATACGGCCAGCTAGCTCCGGCAAACGGTCTGCCAGGGTGTCATCCAGCGACAAGCGTTGGTCATTGACCAACTTGGTCACTAAAACAGCGTCATACAACTTGCTTATGCTGGCAATCTTAAAAAGCGACTCTGGATCTGCTGGTATTTCCTTGCCCCGATCCTTCATGCCTGCTGCATACAATTCTGCAGGCTGGCCCCCTTTGTCCACATAAACAATAATCCCATCCAAGTCATATTTTATTGCCTCACTCACTTGCTCCTGAACCGTGCCTGGCAATGGAGCCAACCAGGCAAAAACACCATTCCATGGAGGCAGGAACACAATGCTTATAATTCCAATGGGTATCATGATTAGCCTTAAAATAAAGACGATTCTTTTCTTCTTATCCATATATAAACCACCTTTGATCATCCAATTGATACACCCATTGTACCTATAGGCTCAGTTGCCCACAATCAATGACGCTTGGCAATTTGTCAACTAGTGGTTGCTTTGGCTGTTTTGACGGTCTGAAGTGGTTAAATGCAACGGTTTACTGCAATACGCTCAAAACTCTAATTGCTCCGTGCCCTTATTGAACAATGAGTAACCCCCAGCACATTTCAACGCCGAGGGTTTAGCTTCATTTGTGAATCTGATGATTTTGCACTTACTTATGATATGGTTCATCATATCAATTCAAACCGATAACGTATAATAAGTTTCGCAAAAACAAAAATGGACATGTGTCCAGTGCTGTTTGGTAGAATTAAGTCACCACAACAAATCCCTACCAAGGAGGCACAAAACCATGTCCGATAACATTATACAGCTAAACGAACAGGTAATCAAAACCGAGATAAATGATCTTGTACGAAACAGTGTTGAGGAAACCTTAAATGAGCTCTTGAATCAGGAAGCCGACGAACTTTTAAATGCATCTCGTTATGAACGAACGAAAGATCGAAACGGATATCGATCGGGCCATTTCAAGAGAAAACTGGCATCGACTTCTGGCGAGGTGTAGTTAAAAGCGCCAAAGCTCAAAGGTGTGCCCTTTGAAACCGCCATCATCGAACGTTATAAACGCAGAGAGTGCTCAGTTGAGGAAGCTCTCATAGAAATGTATTTGGTCGGTGTGTCTGTTCGCAGAGTCGAGGACATCACGGAAGCTCTATGTGGAACCAAAGTGTCCCCAAGTACGATTAGCAACCTCAACAAAAAAGCCTATGAACATATAAAAGTTTGGCGCAACCGCCCCCTCCAAGGTGGTAACTACCCCTACGTATATGTAGATGGTATCTTCCTGAAACGAGCTTGGGGCGGCGAATATGAGAACGTAGCCATATTGATCGCCATAGGTGTGAATGAAGATGGTCATGAAAACGCTCAAAGCAATCCATGCTAGCGAGGACAAGAATGCAGCTAGACAGAAGGCTGAGCCCACGGTAATTGAAAGATAGGCCTACCCAAACGGCTATTTAATTTGCGAAAGATTATTGACGGTACCACATACAAAACTTTAGCATTGAAATTTCATAGAAACCTACGAATAACTGCTCACATTTGCCGCATTGAATACTTCCAATCCACCTGACTTAGTACTTTTATAACTATTACCCAGTAAAAGTTTAATAAACATGTCCACACTAAAAAGCACCTATTTTACATGGGTGCTTTGATTGCTTGATAGTAGATTTCCAATCCTTACATACAATATTTCTTCTTCCATGCAAGTAAAGGATTTTCTTCCACGAACTCATTCTTTCTCTTCTTAACCTTGCCATATACGTTCTGAATCTCAGACTCACTCTTGCCTAACGTCTCCATCAACTTTCGAATATTATACGCGTCTAGCCAATTATAATGCTGTCGAATAATACTTGGAGTCTCATTATCGTTAGACAGTATTACCGGCAATTCCAAAATTCCTGCAAACACTACTGAGACGGTTTCACCCATATTTTTTTTTGGTTCTGTATAACATCCCTTATCAAAGCAATATGGAATTCTAAGTTCAGCAAACTTCCTTTTCACTGCTTTCCTATCATCATCAGTGAAATATTTATTACTGTTAAGATCAATTCTAAACAACTTCTGTTCATCTTTATAGACTTGATAGTTCTTAAAAGCATGACCAAACTGATCTGCATCTCGTTCTTTTAAGTTTTGGAGTTCATACTTCACAGCATCAGATATATATGCACCAAAAGACAGAGCAAAAACAAACTCCAGCTCATTAATACAGCTCAAATCTACCCATAAATCTGTATCACAGATTGGGTGCTTCTCAATTGCCATTAAACCACCTACAATTTCTTCGTGAAGAACCCTAATAAAGTCGCGGCAGTTTCTTCATCTGTCCTATTTTTTTGGAAATTGCTTCTAATTTTCATTTCAATATCTTCTGGAATATAGTATTCCTTAGCTATTGAATTAAGCTTGTTATCTAAATCGTAAGATTCAGTAAGCTCAGTAACTTCACTCCAGTGTTCTTTCTTAAAGTACTTAGTAAACATCTGAATATTCTTTGGTATTACATGCTGATGCTTAGTATGTTTAAGCTTAAGAATTGCGAATAAAAGTGCCTGGAATGATACTCCATATATTTTCTGTATATCAAATAATCGTTTAATACTTATTACATGATTGCTTGATACATCATTAGCTTTTAACACCTCTGCAAGGTGATTCTGCGGAATCAGGAAATGCCCTGCATGTATTTGGCAATAGTTTTTTGACGAAAATGGCAAAACTTTTTGAACAGTACAA
>CAYFHQ010000006.1:0-87281 GCA_964342805.1 uncultured Peptostreptococcaceae bacterium
AGACTGTAGAAAACTTCCTAAGACAAGGAACGGCTGAAAGGCAGTTGGTGAGCGATCTCGAGGATCGTGATCCAGCTGACTTGAAGCCAGTGACGCAGTATTAGGGAGTTTTCTACAGTCTAAGAGGCACCCACTGGGGTGCCTCACACATACAAATCAAATTGATTGTGTTTTCCTAACCTTACTCGTAGCGAAGGGCTTCAATTGGGTCAAGCTTGGCAGCCTTGTTGGCTGGGTAGAGGCCAAAGAAGATCCCTACACCTGCTGAGAAGAGGACTGCGGTTGCAATGACGTTCATGCCGATCACTGGTGGGGCCTTGGTAAAGATCCCGCCCAGTTGGGCAAAGCCAAAACCTAGGGCTACACCCACAACCCCACCAATGGCGGAGATAATGGCTGACTCGATCATGAACTGGATCATAATGTCCATTCGCTTGGCCCCAATGGCCTTACGGATACCAATTTCCCGGGTCCGCTCTGTTACGGACACCAGCATGATATTCATGATCCCAATACCACCTACCAGGAGGGAAATCCCTGCAATGGCGCTGACAAGGGCTGTCATCATGCCGAAAACTTGGTTGAAACTTTCCATTTGTTGTTCTGCTGTATAGTAGACAAAACTGTCTTTTTCGTCGTTGCCATGGAGACGGTTCAGGATTTTCACGGCGTCCTTCATAACGGCCACGACGTCTTCACCGGTCTCTGTGGTCATTTCCAGCTGCCAGTAGAACTTGGAGCCCCGGATTTCGTCCACCTGGGTATAGGGGGCGTAAACCGTGAAGGACTCGTTGCCGATACTTTGACCAAATACCGACTGTTCTTTCTTTTCATATACACCAACGATGGTATAGGCCACACTCTGGCCGTTCATGTCCACCACTAGCTTGTTGCCCACCACGTCTGTGGTGTTCCACAATTTCTTGGCTAGCTTGTCATCGATGACAACCGTACCCCGGCTGGCGTCAATATCTGACTGAACAATGAAGCGTCCGCCCACCATGTCCAGTTTCTGAATGTCCATGTAGTTGGAAACAACACCACGAACAGAAATGTCATAGGTCTTGCGGTTGTTGACCATGGTCCCGTTGAGGCCGTTGGCTGGGTTGATCCCCTTCAACTTGTCCCCCAGGACACGTTCCAGGACGGCAATGTCGTTTTCATTGATCATGTCCTGCTGGGTCAAGGACCCTTCTTTACCGACTACGATGGCTGCACGGTTGACACCGATGTCCTCGAAAATACCATTGATACTTCCCCTGGCACCTTCCCCGACACCTACAACGGCAATCACCGAAGCAATACCAATAATGATCCCCAGCATGGTGAGGAGAGAGCGCATCTTATTGGCCAAAACGGCACTGATGGCCATTTTCACACTTTCCATAAATCGCATGATTTCCTCCTACCCTACTACGGATTTTGCCACGTCTTTAATGTCATGTCGACGGTCTTCAATAATCAGACCATCCTTTACCACGATAATACGTTTTGCCTTTTCAGCAATGTCCGGTTCGTGGGTAACCAGGACAATGGTATTGCCCTCGTCGTTTAGTTCTTGGAAGAGGTTCATTACATCATAGGATGTTTTAGAATCCAGGTTTCCTGTTGGTTCGTCGGCCAGGAGTACAGCTGGGCTACCGGCCAAGGCTCTGGCGATGGCCACACGTTGTTTCTGGCCCCCGGACAACTCGTTGGGTTCGTGGGTCATTCGGTCTTCTAGACCCACCCGCCGAAGCGCATCTTCTGCAGCTTTTTTTCGGTCTGCAGCGGACATTTTCCGGTAAACCATGGGAAGTTCCACATTCTTTAAGGAAGACATCCGAGGCAGTAGGTTAAAGGACTGGAAGATAAAACCGATCTTTTCGTTTCGGATTTCAGCCAGTTCGTTGTCCGATAGCTCGCTAACGTCCACGTCGTCCAGGTGGTAGGTACCGTCCGTAGACCGGTCCAGGCAACCCAGGATATTCATGAGGGTGGACTTGCCGGAGCCAGAGGCCCCCATGATGGCTACAAAGTCACCCTCTTCAATGTGGAGGTCAACGCCTTTTAGGGCCTCAACCTGAACCACACCGGTGTCATATACTTTTCGAATTCCATTTATACGAATCATTGTGTACCTCGCTTACTGTGCCGGTGGTACAGCTGGAACATTTTCCGTTAGGGTTAGGGGGTCACCCTCTGCCAGATCTTCTGTTAGGATCTGAACGTACAGGTCGCCTTCTAGGCCTACGATTACGTCCACACGCTTGGTTGTGCCGTCTTCTTGCTGAACCAGCACATACTTGTTGCCGTCCTTGTCATTGAGAACTGCTTCAAATGGGACAGCCATGGCATTTTCTTCAATACCGGTTTGAACCACTAGGTTGACTGCAAAGTCAGGACGAAGGGTTTCCTTGATTTGGTCAAGGGCGATGGTAATTTGTACATAAGCCTGGTTGGAGCCTTGAGGCTTAGTTGTGCCCGGCTCGATAGCCGTTACTGTACCTGCTAGTCTCTCTCCTTTAATGGAGCGACCTGTGATCTCTACCGTCTGGCCAATGCTGACTGTGTTGATTTCAGATTCAGAAATGTTGGCCTTGATGACATTCTTCATGAAGTTTTCCACGTAGAACATGTGGCTGGCTCTTTCAAAGGCTTCACCAGACCGTACGTTAATTTGTGTAATGGTCCCGTCGATGGTTGACCGGATGTTGGTCTTCTCCAGGGCTCTTTCCAGCTTGTCCAGGTTGAGTTTTTGTAGCTCAATGGCCTTTTCCTGTAGCATGATGTTAAGGCCTGACTCTGCTTTTTTCAGTGCACTCGCTTGGGACGAGTAGTTGGACTTGGCCTGCTCCATGGCCGACTTGGTACGGTCAACCTCGGACTGGCTCGCTGCGCCTTGGTTAAAGAGTTCCTTTGTATTCTCGTAGGACTTCTTGGCGTCATTGTAGGAGATTTCAGCATTTCTATAGGCAGAAACCGCTGACGTGTTGCCGGACTTTTCTAGGTCAGCCAAACGCGCTTCTTCCATTTCTAGATTAATGCGGGCCGTCTTTAGTTGGTGCTCCAGGTCGTCGGAGTTAATTTTAGCCAGTAGCTGGTCTTTTTTCACCAGGTCACCCAGCTCCACATATACTTCGTCCACAACGCCTGTGCCGTCGTAGTTGATTTTACGTTCTTCGTCTGTTACAACAACGCCATTTACATAAATCTTCGATTCGATGGTTCTGCTTTCTACTTTTAAGTCACTTTCAATGGGCATTGCCACTTTTGGTGCCTCTTTGCTCTTCATAAAGTTCACACCTGCAAATGCCACAATCAGTGCTACTACTGCAACACCGATGATGATTTTTTTCTTACCAGCCATGTTCTTTCCTCACTCTCACAATATGAATCCACCACATTTGATGTTTCGTACTCACATAAAAAGGCCCATACAGACCTTTATCTCACCACTAGCATAACCTCTTTCACTTAGGAAATCATAAAGCAACTATTAAAATTTGCTTAATACGCATGAAGACCTTTTGGCAAGATGCGCCCTAGCCAGGGAAGACTTTGCCCTAAATTGGTTTACCCTGCCATGAATTCCCGTTATGATTAGTATATGAAATATTCCAAATGAAGCAAATCGAACGTCAATGGTTTGTGTGCTTGACCAAAGGGGGAACGATGGAACAATATAAGATTCTTGTGGTGGACGACGAGAAAGAAATCGCTGAACTGATCCGGGATTATTTGAAGGCAGCCGGTTATAACGTCCACATGGCCTTTGATGGCCACCAGGGGCTAGAAAAATTTGAGACCCTTGAACCGGACTTGGCTATCTTGGACATAATGATGCCCGGGATTGATGGCCTGGAACTCTGCCGAAAAATCCGAGGAAGCTCCAATATACCTATTATTATGCTGTCTGCAAAGAAGGAAGACACGGACAAGATCCTGGGTCTGGGCCTAGGAGCCGATGACTACATCACCAAACCCTTTAGCCCCAGAGTCTTGATTGCCCGAGTCCAGTCCCACCTTCGTCGCTTTACTGAACTCAGTGGGACGACCAAGCGGTCCGACGTCCTCAACTTTGGCGACCTCATGATTGACCCAACGGCTCGGATTGTCAGCGTTCGTGGAGAGTCCATTCCCTTTTCCGTAAAGGAATTTGAAATCCTCCACTACCTGGCCATGAACATGAACCAGGCCCTATCCAGGGAAAATATCTTTGAAAATATTTGGGGCTTTAATGAATACGGAGACATCAACACAGTTACAGTCCATATTCGAAAGATCCGTGAAAAAATCGAACAAGACCCGTCTAAACCCAAGTTCATCGAAACGGTTTGGGGGATCGGGTACAAATTTAAGGGAGGCCAGTGACCATGAGTATACGGGCAAAGGTCATTTTTTCATTTTTGTCCCTCCTGGTGGTCCCCTTCCTCATGGTGCTTATTGTGGTCCTGGTGGTCTTTTCTGGCGCCTTTCCAACCCCGTCTCTCAGCAATTTTGAAGACCTCAGCACCTCCTTGGAAACGGCCCAAGAGTTGGCTGCTGACAGTTGGTTTGAGTTGGATGATCCCCTGGCCATCAATGAAAGAATGGCACCCATTCTGGATAGCCGCTTTCGCCAGATCATTGTAGTGGACATGGAGGGGGTCATTAAATATGACAGCCTCAATCCCACCCTTGCTGGACGACTAGAAGCAGACGTTCCTGAATATGAGGACCTGGAGTTTTTAATGGACGCCCCAATCATGCGGGGTGGTTTTCAAGTGGGTACGGTCAAACTCCTGCCCAACATTGATATCCGCAAGGTTATGGAGTTTCTCGTGATCCTGCCCGTTGTCTTGATCGTCCTCTTTGTCATTACCATTATTGCCATGATCATAATCTTGTCCAAGATCTTGGCGGACGGAATCCTCAAACCCATGAACCAGTTGGGTCAGGCAGCAGAACGGATTGCTGAGGGCCAACTGGACTTTGAGATCCCCTATACCAAGGATGACGAAATTGGCCGGATTTCCAAGGCTTTTGACAACATGCGAGTCAAACTCAAGGCTTCCTTGGAAAAGCAGGAGCAATACGAGACCTCCCGCCGCCGGTTAATCGCTTCCATTTCCCATGACCTGCGGACACCCCTTACCTCTATTAAGGGTTATGTGGAAGGTCTCCAGGACGGTCTGGTCACGGATGAGGAAACCAAAGACCGCTACCTCAGGGTGATACAAGAAAAGACAGGCCGCCTCAACCACTTGATTGACGACCTCTTTATCTTTTCAAAAATGTCCCTAGGGGAATTTCAAATTGACCAGGTTACCATTCCCTGTGATCACTTTTTAGAAGAACTCATGGGCCTCAAGGAAATGGAGTTGGGAGACCACCCCATTGACTTCCAGGTCAACCGGCCCTTCCCCGAAGGGGCCATCCATGTGGACCCGGACCGCATTGGCCAGGTCATTGACAACCTGGTGGACAATGCCCTCAAGTTTGCCCAGTCCAGTATACTCATACGGACCCACCTGGATGAAGGCTACTTGAAGATCTTTGTCCAAGACGACGGCCCAGGCATACCCGCCGACGACCTGCCCATGATCTTTGATCATTTTTACAAGGTTGATCAGGTTCGAAGTACCAAGGTTAAGGGCACGGGTCTCGGACTGGCAATCTGTAAGCAACTGGTAGAAGCCCATGGTGGGGCCATTCATGTGAAAAGCCGCGAGGGGAAGGGTACCACCTTCCGCATAGAGATTCCCGTTCTGTAGCCCCCAGTATTTGCAAAGTCTCGCTCAGTTTCGACAAATATTGCAATCGTTCGCTAGCTATTGTACAATAGGTGTAAGTGAAACATGAGTGATTTTGTCGGATTTCCAAAATCCGTCAGGTACTGAACCAAGGGGGACATGGGTAATGAACGCAATTGGAAAAAAAATCACTGCGCTTCGAACGCAGATGGGATACACACAGAAGCAGCTTGCCCGCCTGGCAAATATCACGGAAGCGTCTCTTTCCCGTTACGAAAACGGACTCCGTGAGCCAAAGATCCAAACGCTGGTCAAACTCGCACGTGTACTCGGGTGTACAGTGGATTATATGGTAGGGAACACTGAAATTGCAGACGGCGTAATCGTGGATCGTACAACACTGCCAGAACTGCTAAAAGAAGTAAACTTGAACTATGTAACAGTGGCTAAGGACCTGGAAGACGCTGCAATCCCAGCGGAAGACCTTAAGGCCATTGTTGAGATTATTCGAAAGAGTCGTGTGGGCTAGGCTAGGTCAGGTTTTCTAACCAGTCTGACGGACTTATAAGGTGTACAAAAATAAAGCGCTGTAGCAGAGAAATCTGTTACAGCACTTTTTGTATGCATTTAACCACCTAAGCAAACTTATACCCAACCCCCCAGATGGTCCGGATATACTCTGGATTGGAAGGGTCCTTTTCGATCTTTTCCCGAAGCTTTCGGATGTGGACCGTGATGGTGGGCATGTTCTGCTCTGACTCATAGCCCCAGACCTTTTCAAAGATTTCTTCTTTGGTGAAGACCTTGTTGGGTGCTGAAGCCAGCAGGTACATGAGTTCAAACTCCTTGGCGGTTAGGGTGATTTCTCTCCCATTCATAAAAAGCTGTCTGGTGGAGGCATTGAGTTCCAACCCCCTGTGCTTAAGGGTCTTTTCCATGTCGCTACTGTCGGCCCCCTTGAGCTTGCGGTAGCGGCTGACGTGGGCTTTGACTCTGGCCACTAACTCATTGGGGCTAAAGGGTTTAGTCATGTAGTCATCCAGCCCAAGGCCCAGACCACGGACCTTGTCAATATCTTCCCCCCTGGCAGACAACATGATCAGGGGAATGTCCTTTTGAGCCCGGATCTCCTTACAAATGGAAAAGCCATCCACACCGGGAAGCATGAGGTCCAGAATGATCAAGTCAAAGGCCTCGTCCATGGCCAGTTGAAGGCCTTCTGTTCCCGTAGCCACCACCATGACTTCATAGCCGGCTATTTCAAGATAGTCCTTCTCTACTTCTGCTATACTTTGGTCGTCTTCTACAATGAGAATCCTATCCATTCTGATCTCCCCCTTCCACTGGTAACTCCATGACAATCTTCAGGCCACCCAGGTCAGAGGTCTCTGCCCAGATGTCCCCATCGTGACGATGGACAATTCGTCTTGCTATGGACAGACCTAGACCGCCACCCCCTTGGGCACCGGACCGGGCCTCGTCTCCCCTGTAAAAGCGCTTAAAAATGTCTTCTAAGTGGTCTCTTGGTACACCTACTCCATTGTCAGCTACTTCAATGCGACAAATATTCCCGACACACTTGCCTTTCACATGGACGTTCAGGGCTTCCTTGTCGCCATATTTCACAGCATTTTCAATGAGGTTGACCAAGACCCTACGGATTTGGAAGACGTCTAAGCGAACCTCTGCAGGTCCCCCTTCGTACTCTGCCGACAAGCGGACTGGCTGGTGTTCATAGTCAAACTGAAGTTCTTCCACCAGGTCCGTGATAAAACCGTCTACTCGAATGGCATTGAAGTGGAAGGGTTCTTGCTCCATGTCCAGGTTGGACAAGATGGTCAGTTCCCGCAGGAGCCGGTCCATGGCATCGGCGTTTTGGCGGATGGACCGCACATAGCGTTCCAGTTTCTCCGGAGAGTCTGCCACGCCATCTATGATACCGTCGGCGTGGAGTCGTATGGCCGTCACTGGCGTCCTCAGGTCATGGGAGATGTTGGACAGCATCATTTTCCGATTGTCCTCATAACCCTGACGGAGGGTTTCGTTCTCCACCAGTTGCAGGCGCATCTCTTCAAAAGACCGGGAAAGGTCTGCGATTTTGTCCTTGCCCTTGGCCACAATGGACTGGGAAAGGTCCCCTTGTCGCACAGCGATGGTTGCCTGTTGCAAGTCTTCCAGAGGCTTGGTGATGGACCGGGCCACAAAATAGTTGAGTATGCCCATGATCCCCAGCCCCAGGAACAAGAGGGTAATCAGGTTGTTGAAGACAAAATACATGGTGCTACCCAGTTCTCGGTTGATCCCATACAGGATAAAGAAGCGAATGCGCTCTCCAGTGTCTGTCGTAAAATCATGCTGCCTTTGTATGGTATAACCCGTCCGGGTGATTAATTCACTATTGGGATAGTCCCCGTCAAATCCATATACGGGAAACAGGTCCACTTCTAAACGTTTGCCATTCTTTAAAAGTTGCTTTGGATAATGAAGAAACTCGGTGTCGTTCAGGATCACCATGACCACCCGGCCTTCATTGACCCGCTCAATTTCCATGAGGTCGGCCTTGACTTGGTCTACATTTTCTGACTGGAAGGAAACCGTGTCAAAGAGTTGGTCAATTTTCCGGGACGTCCGTTCCACCACGTTGGTTTTGTTGATCTGCAAGGCAAACTCCACCAGGGAGTCCGGTCGCTTTTCTGGACTTGTGTTCCCTTGCATGAGGGAATAGCCATTGAGAACGACGTGCAGAAGGCCAAACAAGAGTACCGGCATGATCATGGCGACAACATAGGTTAACATCAAACGTTGTTTTATTCTCATACACCCTCCTCCCGTCTAATGGTTCAACAATCTAGCCTGACGTATAGTCACAAGCCAGGACCTAGTCATAGAACCATTGTAACACGGGATACAGCAATAGGGACAGACGGTCTATCCATTGGCAAACCGTTGTCCCTGGGTCGTCGACACCTTCTTATCTAGGAGGTCGGACGACCGTGCTGTAACTATTCACTTCCTAGTCGTTTTCCTCGATTACGTCCACCTTGGTGCCGTCTTCCACAAAGTGCTGGCCCTTGACGATCAGGTTGGCTCCTGGTTCAAGGTCACCCAGAACCTGCACTCGACTTCCTTCTCGGATGCCCAGTTCCACATCCACTTGGACCGCCACACCGTCTTCTTCAATGAAGACATTCTGGTGGTTGCCGTCATCCACAAGGGCATTAAGGGGCACCACTAGGGCGTCGCTTAACTGTTGCAACTGGACATAGACCTCTGTGACCATACCTGGAAGTAGGGACCCGTTGGTGTTATCCAATTCAATTTCCACGGGGTAGGCGCCACCCACTGCAGCCAGGCTAACGGTGGTAATGGACCCCAGTCGCTCCTCGTCAATACCTGGGACAAATATCCGTACAGGCATGTCCACTTCAATGTTTCGGATTTGAGAAGCTGGCACATTGGCCTTGACCTTGACTGGGTCCAGTTCAGAAATGGTGATCATGGACTGGCCTGTGGAGGTTTCGTCTTCTTCGATGGTCCGCTGGATCACAGTCCCGTCAATGGGGCTGGTCACAACCAGGTCACCGGACTGCTTGTCCAGGGTTTCCAGGGTCGACCGGTACTGCTCAGCAGCATTATTGTAGTTGACACGGGCCGTGTCAAACTGTGTTTTCACTTGGTCATACTGGGACTGGGAAATAGCCCCGTTTTTAAGCAAGAGGTCATTGTCAGCCAGAGACTTTTTGGCATTGTCATAATTGATCCAGGCTGAATCCAGCTGGGCCTTGGACGCAATCCGTTGGGCTGACGCCGTGTTTTCAAAGCTGGTCTTTACCAGCTCAAAGAGAATGTCTCCCTCTTTGACAGTGTCACCCACGTTGACAAATACCGTGTCTACTTCCTGGCCTGCAGGAGCCGCAAGGCTATAGGTTCTTGCAGCCTCCACCTGGCCCAGTAGGAAAAACTCGTCGGTAATTTGACTTGCCTCAAGGGCCTCCACCTCAACGGGTACGAGGACTTCCTTTTGAACAGGTGTTTGAGTGTCTTGGGTTGGCCCTGCGGCACACGCCGTCAGCACCAAACTACTTATGAGTAATAGGCTAAGTACTCCTTTACGCTTCATCTAGTGCCTCCATTTCATTTTGGTACACGTCTTCCTCCTGGAATAAACGTAGTTTCTTTTTCACCCATGTAATCGCTCCGTCATTGAGGGAGTAGACGATAGGAATAATCATCAGGGTCAATACAGTCGACGCCACGAGGCCAAAGATCAAGGCCCAACCCAACTGGCCGAGGCTTGGTTCTGCCACGGACATGGGGAGTACCCCACCTATGGTCGTGATGGACGTTGCTAGAACCGGGTTAAACCGGGTCTTCACTGCGTCGATCAAGGCCTTGTTCCGTTCCATGCCCTCTTTTCTGAGGTAGTTGGCATAGTCCACCAATACAATGGCGTCATTCACGGCGATCCCCACCAGGGAAACCACACCAAACAAAGAATAGAAGCCCAGGCTATTGCCTGTTAAGGCCAGGCCAAACATGGTCCCAATCAATCCCAGGGGCACAGACAGTAGGATCACCACTGGTTGTGTCAGGGAGTTAAACTGTACAGACAGAATAATATAAACCAAGAGGAGGGCAACCATGAAGTTATAGCCCATGTCACCAAAGGCTTCATTCATTTGCTCCAGTTCCCCACCGTACTCTACATTAAGGGAAGTCGGTACGGGCAGGTCAGCTGCCTTTTCTCTAAACTCCTGGAGGATGGCATTGACGTTGGCGTCTGGGGCATTGTTGCCCTGGACCCGTACCACCACTTCACCGTCCTGGTGCTGAATCCGGCTAATACCTGGCTGTTCCACCACCTTGGCGACTTCTCCGAAGTTGACCTTATTGCCTGTTTGTGTTGTGAACTGGAGGCCATGAAGGTCAGCAACGTTGTCTATCCGCTGGTCCACCCATTCGATTTTTATTTTGGTTTCAACGCCGTCAATACGGAACTCACCGGCGTCAGTACCTGAGAAGGCCGCCCGGATGTCCTGGGCAATGCCCGCTGTCGTAAGGCCCTTGGCTGCTGCCAGGGTGGGATCAATGTCAATAATGATCTCCGGCAGGCCGGCTTCTGCGTCGGTTGTGACGTCCACTGCTCCAGGAATATTTTCCAGGATATTCTTGTATTCCAAAGCGATGATCCGAAGTTCATCATAGCTGGCACCGGTCAGTCGAATATCAATGACCGATGACCCTGGAGGGCCACCCATGTCCAGGGCTGCGTCAACCGTCATGTCTGCCCCTGGGATGTTGGCTAGTTCCTGTCTAAGAACAGTGACCATGTCAAATCCATTGATGGTTCTTTCCTCTTCAGGAATCAGTTCCACCTGAATGCTTGCTGTATTTTGCTGGTCACTGGTCAGGCTATTGGTGCCAGAAGCACCGCTACCAATGTTGGACGTAAAGTTGTCCACGTTTTCCATTTCAAATAGGCGTTCTTCCACCTGGCCTACAATGGCTTCTGTGTCACCCAGTTTGGACCCAATGGGAAGTTCCACATTGACGGTCATGGACGAGGGTTCCTCGTTGGGAAGGAGTTCCAGGGGTACGTAACCCAGGGGTACCAGGGCCACTGCAGCGATCAGGAGTACAAAAGCTGTAACCAGGATCACTACCCGCTTCCAGGTGGACTTCATGACACCTGCCAGCCAGTTGCCATAGGCCTCAATATGGGCCCCATGGCCATGGGCGTGTTTAAAGCGGAATTGCTTGATATACATGGCCATGGAGAATCCAATGGCTCCAATGTAGGAGTAGGTTCCAATCTCACCGTCAATCCTAAAGGCAAAGAGGGCTAGGACAGCAACAGCTGCAACCGATAGCCACTTTCGCAAGTTGGACGTTTTTGCTTTCAGACCATCCATGGTTTCCTTGTACCTGCCTAGGAACCGGGCTGCTATGGTTGGCGTCACGATCAAGGAAATGATAAAGGACGACCCAATGGTATAGAGGATGGTCAAGGGCAGGGACCGTAACATGAGACCCAGCATACCCGGCGTCATGGCCAGGGGCACAAAGGCTGCCAGAGTGGTCAAGGTCGCAGCCATAACGGCTGGTGCCACTTGGTTAATGGCAATCTTAGCTGCCGTCTTGCGGTCTAGGCCAAAGTCTCGAATCCGGTCTATGTTTTCGATCACGACAATGGCGTTATCCACCAGAAGACCCAGGGCAATAACAAATCCCATGAGGGAGATGGTATTAAAGGTCACACCTGTGGACCGCATAAGGATCATACCGATAAAGAGGGAGGTCGGAATAACCAAGGCCACAATCAGGGCTTCCCGGAGGTCAATAAAGAGGAAGAGGACCAGGATAACAACCAGGAGACCGGCAATGGCAGAGTCCATTACATTGGCCAGGTCGTCTTCCACATCCTCTGCAAAGTTGGAGTTGATAATGACATCAAAGTCTCCGTTGTAGAGGGTTCCTTTCCCGTCTTCAATGATCTGTAGGATTTCATTGGCTGGGCCAATGGTGTCTGCTCCGGCTTCCCGGAAGACGGACATGAAAATAACCGGGGTTGTCTGGTTTCCCGCTTCTTGTCGGTAGGTTCTTGATATCTTGTTGTCCATGTCCACAGAGGCATAGACATCCGCCACGTCTGACAAGCGGAAAACCGACTGGCCCGCCATGATCATGGTGTTGGCCACGTCGTCCACGCTGGTGAAGTTTTCCTCCACCCGCATGTTGTAGACATTGCCGTCCAGGGTGGCTTCACCGGCTGGTATACCAATATTGGCCGCCTGTAGGGACTGCTGGATCTGGGAGGCTGAGACCCCGTAGTTTTCCAACTTCAGTGGGTCAATGGCGATCCGCACAATGGGATCAGCGTCTCCGGACACAGTGACTTCGTCAATGCCCTTGACCGCCTCGAAGGCAACCTTTAAGTTGTCGGCCGCGTCCGTTAGTCGCGCAGAATCCGCATCTCCCGTTAGGGACATGGTTAAAATGGGGATCATGTCAGTTTTGAAGTGGATAATAACAGGTTCTTCTGCCCCGTCAGGTAGTTCCACTCCGTCTACGGCTTTTTTGACTTCGTCTAAGGCTTCAGCCATGTCAATGCCGAACTCATAGTTCATCATCATGGTCATAAGACCTGACGAAGATGTGGAAGAATAATCACTCAGATCATCCAGTCCACGGATTGCATCCTCAATGGGGTCAGCCACTAGCTGCTCCACATCGGAGGGGGATGCGCCCAAATACGGTACGCTGAAAGCAATGATATTGGACTCCACCTGGGGGATCGATTCCCGCGGTAGGTCATTGTAGGATATCCACCCCACCAGCAATATCGCAATCAAAATGAGATATACCGTCCGGTACCGGTCAATGAATAGCTCCGAAATTTTACCTAGGAGGTTTTTCGGTTGATTCAGCTCCGGTATATCCACGTGTTTTTTGCTCATACACCTGCTCCTTTCACTCGCTCAACTTCATAGTAAATCAGGCGTGTAAAGTTCGTCGTAAGGAAATCTAAAATTTCTCCAAAGTGGTTCTAAAATGAATCTAAAGCGAAAAAATGCCGCTCCGGATCGTCAGACCCGTAGCGGCATTGTCAGCTTGAATTTAGAGCTTGGAAATCAGGGTAAATCGCGTCTTCTCCCCACGGATAGACTCGCAGGTAATGGTTCCATTCATTTGTTCTTGAACGATGCTTCGGACTAGGTAGAGTCCAAGGCCAGCTCCTGCCTGTTCATGCTCATTGTGGTCAGCCGTACTGAAGAAGGGCTCGAAGATATGGGGCAGGTCTTCTGGGTCAACACCCCTACCATCGTCTTCAAAAATAATGGTAAAGTCCTCCTCGGTTTTGGATGCGCTTATACCGATGGTTCCCTTGTCCCGGTCACTAAAGCCATGGACCACTGCGTTGAGCAAGAGGTTACTAAAGATCTGACTGAGGACACCGGACGGATAGGACACGATCAAGTCCTTGTCAATGTTCAGTTTGTAGGTAATCTGCTTACGCTTGAGGTAGTGTTTCAAGCTGGACTGGACATTGTGGATGGTGTCTAGCACATTGCTATTTATGAGTTCTTGTTTGGTTTGGTCGGTGGCCATTTTTTTGAAGCGGAGCATCATATCAGAGGCATTGGACACATTACGGTCAATGATCTGGGCTGACTCTTCCATTTGATCCATGAAGTCGAGGAAGTCCCTCTTGGTCATGGCTCCTTCATTATAGTGGTTCCGCATGATCTTAACTTCCCGGTCCACATATGAGCCTGCCGTTTTGGCTGCACCAAGGGGTGTATTGAGCTCATGGGCCAAGCCTGCCACCATGTTGCCCAGGGAGGTCATGCGTTCTGTATAGACCATACGGTCCCGGAGTTTTCGGGTATGGTCTAGGGCACTTCGTAGGTCCTGGTTGGTTCTTTCCAACTGGGTGGTAAGGCCCCGCTGGTCTTGCAGGCTGGACGTGAGTTCTTGGTTGGAAACCTCAAGCTGTCTGGTACGGTCTTTGACCCGCTTTTCCAGCTGGGCATTGATCTTTAGCAGGGCCGTTTCATATTGCTTGAGGGCTTCAATTTCCTGCAAGTAGACCATATATTCCGCCACTTGACCCGACTGATTACGCACGGGTGAAATGGACAGGAGGGCGTGCATCCGTTGGCCGTCGGCACATCGGACCCGGACCTCTCTGGAATTGTGGTCACTGTCTTCTAAAATGGCCTCTAGGGACTCATTCCACTCAAAGAGATCAGCTATGGGGCGTCCCAGTAAAATGGCTGCATTCCCCTGGAACATGACCTGGGCCCTGGGGTTGGTTTCCCGGACAATGAGGTTGCGATCCAGGGCTAAAATCCCCACCAGACCCTGGTCATAGTGGGATTGGTAGCGGGCCAAGGAACTCCGCAGGTTGTCTGATACTTCGTTGATCTTGGTGAGGCCATTGAAGATCAGGCCCCATAGGAGGGCAGCTGTCAAAAAGACATAGGCGTTGCCCTTGATGGTTTGAATGAAAGCCATGGTGTCCACATCGGTCACAAAGATGGAAAGTATGCGGTCCGAGAGGAGGATCCAGAGCATGCCAAAAATGACGTAAATAATGGTTACGTGGTTTGCTAGTCTATATTTTTCTAGGAAGTCTGTCACTTTGTTCATTCTACTGAACTCCTATAATTTATGAACAATTCGATCCATCACTAGGATTTGATCATCACCTTGTTCTTGTTTGTTGCTCCATAGTTTGACCAAGCCAAAGCCTATGACTAAGCCAACGACACCTGTGGCAATGCCCAGGGCGTCTGTATGGGTCATTCCTGCTTGTCCAAAGGCCCATAGGCCAAAGAAAATACCACCGATGAATAAGATCAAGGGCACGGTATAGAGGACAAATGTGGTTTGAATTAAATGGGCAGGTTCCATTTTTAGTACAACAAAGTCACCGGATTTTGCCTCCAAGGTATTGGGCACTTGGATTTGCATCATGGGTGCTTCACAGCCTCCTGCACAGGTGGAGCATTTGTCACCACACTCGGACATCCGCTGCACCTCGATCACGGCCACTTCTTCTCTTGTGTCGATTACTTTTGCTACTTTATCCAATTTTCTCACCTCCGTGGTCTACTGAATGTATACCCACAAGCGTCTAATTATGCACAGGAGAATTCTGATCCCTTGGATAGACCCTAGATTTTCGGGTACATAGACAATATAGGTAAGAAAGGTGGAATGGTAATGGCAAAGATTCTAGTTACTGGTGGTATGGGCTTTGTGGGTTCCCACATTGTCGACGCCTTAATTGAAAATCACGAGGTGGTTGTCATTGGTCGAAACACCCTGGCCCGGCACCACCACACCCATGAAAACGCCATATATGAATGGCTGGATATTCGAGGAAAAGAACTTTTGCCTGTTTTCCAGCGGCACGAGCCGGACTATGTGATCCACTTGGCCGCCCAGGTTGATGTGGCGGAGTCTGTGAACTATCCCAGCATGGACGCTGACTTAAATGTAAACGGTACCATTAATGTCCTTGAGGCCTGTCGCCTGACCGGGGTCAAGAAAATTCTCTTTGCTTCGACAGCGGCTGTTTATGGCCAGCCCCAATACCTGGGCATTGACGAAAATCATCCGATTTCACCCATGGCCCCCTATGGATTGTCTAAGTATGTAGCTGAGCGTTATATTGCCCTTTATCATAAACTCTATGATCTTCCCTACACCATCCTCCGTTTGGCCAATGTATATGGGCCACGGCAGACGGTAAAGTCTGATGGTGCAGTGGTTTCTACCTTAATCGATCTCTATTTACGGGGTAAGGCCCCTACGATTCACGGGACTGGTCAACAGACCCGAGACTTCATTTATGTGGCAGACGTGGTGTCCATTTTTGAGCGTTGTCTCACCCGAGGTGACGGGGAAGTTTTTAATGTAGGTAAGGGCCACCAGACCACCATTAATGAGCTGGTCAACTTGCTCAACGGGACCTTTGAAATCCATACAGAGCCCCTCTATACGCCCCCACGTCTAGGGGATATTGACCATTCTTATTTTGACATCAGCAAACTCATGACCGTCCTGGATTGGCAACCAGAATACAGTCTGGAAGACGGCCTTGTGGACACGGTTCATTATTACCGTCGTTCCTTGCGGATGTAGATTAGACGTCTACTTGCCCTATTTGGTGCAACTTTCTTAACTGAATTACAAACGCCCCAGGTGAATCAACCCGCCGTTTTCTCCTTTGAGAACACGGCGGGTTTTTGACTTACTCTCCTACGCTTCCGTGGTGGTTTTGATAATAGATAATAGAATAATTAACAAGTGCGACAAAGGTTAGAAGCGTGGCAAGAATAATGGTTCCGGCACTAATGGTGTTTGGCATTTCCGTCAGATTTGCGGCCACAGCTATATAGAAGACTGTGGTAGCCATTTTACCCCATAGATTTGACGGAATAACCACCTGATTCACTTTCCTAAAATAGAGCACCAAACCACTAACGATCATAAAGGCTTCTTTGAGTCCCACTAAAATCACAATCCAAGATGGTATGGACTGGGTCAGGGTTAAACAATAGAGCACCGTAATGAGCATTAGCTTATCGGCCAAGGGATCCAAAACAGTCCCCAAGGTCGTCTGCATATTCCACCGTCTTGCAATATACCCGTCGGCAACGTCGGTTGCCCCTGCCAGGAGAAAAATGCCCAGTGACTGAAGCATGGCCTGGGGATGCCCCGAAAAATAAACGGAGACAAAAACCGGGATCAGAACGAGTCGGAATATCGTCAGAAGATTAGGAAGATTCATAGTCCACCTCCTGAAAACGTTCTATTCTATTGTATCATGTCAAGTTTTGCCCGACTAGAAGGATTTCCCTCCTTTGAAACATCTTACACCTGCCAGGGACAGACTGCCTGGTGGTGGTTGACTTTTGTCGGGAATAGGATATAATAATTGTACCAAATTGAATTGCATGCAATTTATAAGGCGGTGTAAATGAGATTCCGGCGTATGAATGTAACTTTGAAATGTTTCAGGAGGTCCTATGAGCGTTTATGATTTTTCGGCCCGTGACATGGATGACGAAGTCAAGTCCTTGCGGGATTATGAAGGCAAGGTATTGTTGATTGTTAACACAGCAAGTAAATGAGGTTTCACCCCACAATTTAAAGGGCTGGAAGCTCTTTACGGCAAGTACCAAGACCAGGGTCTAGAGATCATTGGTTTCCCATGTAATCAGTTTAAGGAACAAGATCCAGGCACCAACGAGGAAATAAAGACCTTTTGTGAGGTCAATTACGGTGTTACCTTCGAAATCTTCCAAAAGATTGATGTCAAGGGTTCTGACCAGCACCCCCTCTATGGCTACCTCACCAACCAAAAGGGTGGTCTCTTTGGTAAGGACATCAAGTGGAACTTCACCAAGTTCCTCGTGGACCGCCAGGGCAAGGTCATTAAACGATTTGCCTCCACAGTGACGCCTGAGAAAATGCAGAAGGATATTGAAAAACTTCTGTCAGCATAGGCGCCTCTTCTAATGACATAGGATCTGTATGCAATAAAAAAGGCAGTTACGAGAGGGTGACCTCTTGCAACTGCCTTGATTTGTTTTGTTTCTTCTGCGGTGATGATCGTGCCCCCCTAGTACCGGCTGGCCAATCCATCATTGGCAAGGTAGACCCTTAGAGTCGCCTTAAACCTTACAACTTACACCTTAAACCTTAAACCGTAGTACCCGTTGCAGGAGACCTTCTGCCATGTTGGAAAGTTGCTCGGAAGCCGAGGCAATTTCTTCCGCAATGGCATTTTGCTCCTCTGCGGAAGCCGACACTTCCTGGGCAGAGGCCGTTGACTCTTGAACCACTGCGGAGATTTGCTCCATGGAGTCCTTAACAGTCTCGCTGGATTCCTCTGCACTGGTAACAATGCTAGCCACCTGGGTAATCTGAGCGGTGGTGTCCTTAATTCGGTCATTAATCTTCACAAAGGCCTGACCTGTCGTGTTGATGGTGTCAATCCCCTTGGAAATGGCCTGCTTCTCCACTTCGATCAGTTCTAGGGCTCTAGAAATTTCGTCCTGGATTTGGGTGATCAGGGACCCAATACCCTGGGCAGATTCCTGGGATTCCACTGCCAGCTTGCGGACCTCTTCAGCTACAACAGCAAAGCCACGACCTTGCTCACCGGCCCGGGCCGCTTCGATATTGGCATTGAGGGCCAGAAGGTTGGTCTGGTCAGCAATATCCGAAATGGTTGCACTGATATGGCCGATCTGGTCGGACTGCTCGTTGAGGACACGAATAACCTCATAGGTACGGCTACTGGACTCCTGGATTTCTTCCATTTGCTTGACCGTTTCCGTCATTTGCTCTTGGCCATTTTCAGCTGTTTCCTGAACTGCCTGGGAGTTTCGTACCATTTCAATGGTTGCTTGAGAGGACTCATTCATCTGGCCCTTCATGCCCACAACCATGTCATTGATTTCTGTAATATGGTTGGACTGTTCTTCCGAACCTGCCGTAATTTCTTCAATATTTGCAGTGACTTCAGCCGCTGCCTTGCCACCCTCTTCTGCTGACGCCGCCAGCTGCTGGGAGGAGGAGGAGAGGATTTCGGTCGTCTTCATGATCTCTGTGATCATGGTCTGGAAACCTGCTACCATGTTGTTGAGGGAGTGGCCCATCTGCGCTACTTCGTCTTGTCCCTTAACCTCTACACGAACGCGAAGGTCGCCATCTTCTACCTGCTTCATAATAGCCTGCATGTTGCGAATACGTTTGACGATCACATAAGCCGTGAGGGCAGAGACTGCAATACCAATCAGGAAGAAGACAATGCCCATAATGAACATATCTCTTTGCATTTTCAGTACAGGTGCTAAGTACTCACTCTCCACCGCATTGATGGATAGGGAAAACTTACCCATTGGACGGAACATGTTCAATTTTGTTACACCTTCTAGGGTGTAGGTTCCCTTGTCAGACCCACCAGTCATCATGAGTTCAGCTTGACGGTTAAGTTCTTCAACGCCTAGCTCATTGACCTTTTTGGTCATCATGTAGTCTGGATTTGGATGGTAGACAAACAAGCCAGTGTCATCGGTCATATAAGCATAACCACTCTCGCCCACTTCTACATCTTTCAACAGAGCAAAAATCGGATCCATCTTAAGCGCAGCTGCAATAACGCCCGTAACCTGTCCGCTATCGCTTTTAATAGGTACCGCAAAGACCCGAACGGGTTTGCCTGTACCCTTGGATAGGATTATGTTGCTAAAGGCTGGTTTTCCCGTTGCAATAGCTTCAGCAAAGTAGTCCCGTGTTGCAATATCGATTCCCACAAAGGAACCTCCGTTACCATCAACAACGATTTTTCCTTTTTTATCAGCTATAAAGAGGGTTTCAACAAACTCGAGATGATGCTCAACATAGCCCTCTAGTGTTCGCTTTTCTTCGTTGATTACCTTAAGACTTGCTATTGTGGCAAGCTCATTGGCCAGATCTCTTGTGACTGGGATCATTCCCAATAACTCAACACTTGCCGTAACCTCATTCTGTTCCGCTTCAATCTTGCCAGCGACTTGGTCCAATCGCGCTGCTAGTTTTTCATGTACTTCATTGGAAATTGCATTGTAAGACATTACACCACTAATCGTGCTGAGACCAAGTACAATGGCCACAACAAGAAGTGAAATTCGCAGTGTCATTTTCTACATTAGGTTAGTTCTGAGTGCTTTCATTTCTATCACCCCTATTTCTTCGTCCTGATTGTTCGTAAATATTGCTTCTTATTAAACCCATTCGCAGAAACCGATAAAGGTGTATATACATACAGCCTTTACCTTCCCCTAGTTTCTCAGATATAAAGCTTACCTTATCCTCGTTAATCTTTCAACATGTATATACAGGACCCTGGTCCCATGCATTTTCCGACAAAAACTAAGATCTCCTCGACCATATTCGAATCGTTTCACTTCCTTTTTTGGAAAAGATAAAATCGACAATATAATCCGTCACAAACCCTTGTTTAGCAACATATCGTTGCGTATCGTTCGAAAGTAATTAGCTTACATTTATTGTATTGTCGAATCAGATCATCTCTATATTCCTATCGACAACCTATATTTTTTTTCTGATACACGCAAAAAGACCTCCTTTTTCCCAAAAGAAGGTCTTTTGTTACCATATAATGTTAGTTTATTGTGAAATATTTTACGTCATTCTGTAAGCCTTTGTATGATTATTCATTATTCGATTCCATTGCCTCTTCGGAAAGTTTCCAATAGTATCGAGGATTGTAAAACAAAGACGATAATGAATAAAAAGATTAAATGAACTCCGTAACGCGGTTGGCCTTCATATACAAAATATACGACCACAGGAAAGGCCAAGTTCAACAAGGGGATGGTGATCCACTCCCGCATGGTATGTTTGAAAGAGAAGAGACATTGTAAAACCCGTGGCACATTGAGAAAGACAAAAACGGCACCAAAGGCTGTCAAAATCCCATAGAAAATATCATTCCATGCCCTAAAGGCATTGAGGCTCCTGCTGAGTTCTATCTCCGTATGGCCCGTGTCCAGGGACCTGATCCCGTTCATGGTCCAGGAGTCCACGTCCCAGGCCCCGTTGAAAAAGGTGGAATGTACCCGGATCACGCCTAATTTACCGAATTCCCAAGGGTTGTTCACAATCCAGGCCTGGGCTTCTTTTTTAAAGTCTAGTTCAATGTCGCTGGCCAGTTTCACACTCTTATTGCCATACTCCAAGTGCTGGTCAATCTTCTTCTGGAGGTCAGGCGTCTTATGGATGGTGTCCAGGGACATCCAACCCCCATGGATGTTGTTGGCATTGTTGTTGAGATACATGACAAAACCTGAATTATAAGAAACCGGAATAAAGCGGCCATAAGCCTGATAGTTTCGGACCGTCCACGGGGCAATCATGACCACCATGATCGCAAGAACCACGCCAGCGTCCCTGAGGATGGTCTTATACTGCTTGCCGGACAACCACTGACCTAGGGCAATCACCACAGGGTAAGCCATGTAAAAGGGCTTGGTCAAGGCACAAAGGCCTGTCAAAATCCCAATGAGAGGCAGGCGCCAACGCTTGTCTCCCCCATGGAGTTGGAGGTAGATCACTCCTGCCAGGAGGGTAGACATCATGGTCTCCGTCCCCAGGGTATTGGTATAGGCCACCAAGTGGGGCATGAAACTCGTAATCAGTAAAACAGCATATCGCAGGCCCTTCCTAGCTGTTAATTTACACATGATCAGGTAGGACAAGATAACAGTCCCCATGCCCAAAACAATATTTAGGCTCTTGGCACTAATGACCGAAGTGGTTCCCATCAGCTTAAAAAAGTGCCCTAGCATAAAGGAGTAGAGCATACCCTGGAAGGCAATGGGCTGATCCAAGAAGGTAAATCCCTTGCCAGTGGCCACGTTGACGGCCACATCATAGTAAGTAGAAAAATCATATAATTGCTCGGTTGGGATGGTTACGATCCACCAATACCGGATCCAGCCCCCCAGGAGGAGGATCAGCCCGATAGCAGCCACTTCCAGCTGCAGGTTCCGATCCCTCGTCAGTTGTTTCAACCACTCTTTCATGAAAACCCTTCCTCATAAGAAATGGACTGCGCTCGACCCCAGGGGCGCACACAGTCCACATTCATCTTTAGTTCATTTGAATAATCATTTCTGCTTCAAACAGGGAGTCGCTCAGTTCTATGCCGTAAACAAAGACCTTGTCACCAATGGCATAGTCTAGAATGTTGAGGGCCGATCCGTCTTTAACACCCACAACCCACTGCTTGCCACCATCGTCCTTGACCTTGAGTAGGTTGGTGGACTTATGGACTTCCATGACTTCTGCAGTGAACTTCACCTTTTCCACCGTCTTATTAACAGAAATGGAGTTGGCACCAAAAGCGTCCAACTTCATTGTAACCTGCTGGTTGAGCCGTAGGGCATAGACGTCAAAGTTCTGGGACTCGCCTTGCTTGGTTACCACATAGTTGCTATTTAAAGAAACCGTTTTTAGGCTTCCGTTTTCTTCTTTCACCTTTACCTTTGGTGTTGCAGCAATGATAATTTCTACAACCTCACCGCTGAGCTCTGAACTCATACCCGTGGCTTCCACCTGAACGATTTTGCCGTATTCCAGGGTCACCTTAATGATGTCTCCCTTGCGGATATCGCCATTCTGCTCCACCACTTGGATGTCTGTCGCAAGGACTTCGTCCATGAAACGACCATTTTGAAGCTGGACGCTGAGGGAAGATCCTTTTTTGAAGTCTGTTGACCGGTTGAGAATCCCGCTGAGGGTGGATTGCTTGGAGTAGGCTTCTACTTCTCTGGCGATGAACTCCTCGGCACTGATCATGACCTTATCCCCCTTGACCAGGGTATTGATTGTTGCTGATTCACCATCCCGTGTTAAGAGAATGGAATCATAAATTTTATAGTATTTTTTGGACCCATCTGCCTTGACCATGGTCATGACAGTGAATGAACCCAAGTCGTCTTTTAAGTCACCGGACACCTTATCAAAGGTCCCCTCTTCTTTGTCAAACTGCTTATTAATGACTATCTTGTCTAACTTTCCTGCAGACTCATATACGGTCACGTCCATTCCCTTAACCAGGTTGGACAGACTCACCGTAACGCCATTGAGGAGATACTGGGCTCTTGTAGCGTCGTAAACTTTCAGCTTGCCACCGCCGTCTCTTAACTCAATCAGGCCAATGGTATTGTGTACCAAAGCCACACTGGCCTCATACACCTTATCACTGACAACAGGTTGCAGGGTACTACCTGTGTCCGTGGGTTTTGTATTACCTTCTAGAATGTCAAATGACTTGGCAATCATGGTTGCCAGCACATCTCGACCAATAACAATCTTAGGATTAAAATTCCCATTGGCGTCCCCGTCTCCACTGATAATGTCATAGGTAATTAGTAGGTCAACATAGGGTGCTGCCGCCTGGGTAATAGCCACTTGGTCCTTATACTTAAAGGAAATAATCTTCAGTGTGCTTTCCCTGAGGAAGAGGTTGAGCCCCTTACCAATGAAGACCGTCGACTCCAATCGAGTTGCTTCTGTAAACTCTCCATCCACAACAAAACCTTTCAACTCGTCCGGGTGAAGAATATTGTTTTCCAGAGCATAGGCCGCCGCTTCACGAACTGCACTTCCGTAGGGTTCCATGGTTGCTGGAATTTGTGCTTCATCCAGTGCTTGCTCATGGGTGAATGCCAGGCCGGCCCCTTGGGCACGGGTGAACTTACCCGATGCGACAATGGCATTATATAATGCTGTGATCACTTCAAGCTTTGAAACTGGCTGGGTCGGCTTAAACGTAGCGTCCGCATAGCCGGTCATGATTTCGTGTTCCGATACTTTGAGTATGTACTGTGCCGCCCAATGATCGTCTGCTAGGTCAGTGAAAATCTTCGCTGCGAAGGCAGTGGGCATTGCTGACAACACGAGGACAAATACAAGCCATACCGCTATATGTTTTTTTATGTTGAGCATTGTTTCCCTCCATCGTTCCGTGATTAATCTACTCTCATTATAGCAAACTCAATGTGGAGACAGGATTACAAATTTATGATAATGCAAGGGACTAGCCCATTCAAAGTTCCTATATATTAGTCTGTTTGATTCACTGCCTGTTCAGGTCCAGGACGTTTTCCATTCCCCCCAACAGCGGAGGACTTAAAGACCCAAAACTTCATAAAAAGGTAGTTAAGGACAACAACTACCATGGAGGCAACGATCTTAGACGGAAAGTCCATAAAGCCAGCCAAGTCAATAAAGACATACAACAAGGCCATTTCCGCAAGACCTGAAGCCAGGCGGCTGATATAGAAGTTCCACGCCTCTAGCACCTTACCCATAAAGGTCTTTTTTCCAGAGGGAAAAACCCAGGTGCTATTGGCCACCCAGGCAAAGGTGACCGAAATCACCCACGACAGGGTATTGGCTATACTATAGTGGGCGCCCATGAGGTTGGCCGCCAAGAAGGTGCCTACACCAATAATGGAGGTGGTCACACCGATAATAGCATAACGGATGGTTTCTTCAATTTGAGGAGTAATGGTTCTACCAAAAATTTTCTTCATCACCTTGTCCTTAGGAGGCATTGGTCTGGTCCTTTTCAGTAACCGCCTTGTTCTGGATGATATAGAGGGGGCGGTTTCGTACTTCTTCATAAATCCGGGCCACGTATTCACCAATGAGACTGATCTGGATCATCAGGATGCCAAAGAAAAAGAGCATGACTGATATCAGTGACGTCCACCCTTCCACAGCTGGATGACCCATGACTTTAAGAATGATCCAGTAGATCATCCACCCAAAGCTCCCCAGGGCAATCAGACCCCCAAGGAAACTAAACAATTTTAAGGGTTTATAGGAGAAAGACAGGATGGCGTCAAAGGCCAACTGCATAAGCTTCCAATAGTTGTACTTGGTTTCCCCTGCATTTCGTGCGTTCCGGTGGTACTCCACAGCAGTCACCTTAAAGCCCACCCAGTGGGTCAGGCCACGGAAAAAGCGGTTGCGTTCATTCAATTGGTTGAGCTGGTCAACAACCGGACGGGACAACAAGCGAAAGTCTCCAGTGTCCAGGGGAATCTCCGTCTCACTGAAAAAGGACAGGACTCGGTAAAAGGCCTTAGACGTTGCCTTCTTTAAAATGGACTCACGTTCCCGGGTCAGGCGCTTGGCAAAGACCACGTCATATCCCTCATGGTACTTTTCCACCATTTGCTCAATCACTTCCGGTGGGTCCTGGAGGTCTGCGTCAATAATGACCACGGCGTCTCCACTGACATTTCGAAAACCAGCTGTATTGGCCATTTCATGGCCAAAATTTCTAGCAAAATCAACATATTTCACCCGGTCATCCACCGCTCTCAGCTTGAGGATTTCCTCCAGGGTTGCGTCGGAACTGCCATCGTTGACAAAGACAATCTCCCACTCTGTGGCAACCTTGTCCAGCACAGGTGACAATCTATCGTACATGGGTTTAATATTTTCTTCTTCATTATAAGCCGGTATAACGACTCCTAAGTTTAGCTTCTTCAAAGATGTACCTCCCCTTACTACTGCCCCATTATATCATTGCTACCTGTTCACGGGAAGTGTATAGACTTGGTAGACCTTGAGGTCAATGGTGTCCCTACCCTCAGGTGTCACTTGACTGTTATAAAAATGAGGTTGTATGGGGACGATCAGGGTCACGGCCATGCCTGGCCGGGTGTGTTTTACCCCCTTGAGGTCCGTCCAGGGCACCTTGGCTGAGTCAAACAAGTCCAGGTCCTCAATTATGACCTGGTCATCTGCAATGGAGGTGGTCTGGGGGTACATATCAGGACCAAGCCGCATGTTGTCTTGCAGGGCCTTTTCCAGCCGGCTTCTCAGCTGGGCCGAATAGGTCACCTCCTGCTGGGAAAAGGCCTCCCATTCAATCCCCTTAATTGACTCCCTCATGGAACTATGGACCTGTTGCTGGATGACCGTTTGTACAATCCGGCCATAGGCCTTTTCAAAGAGAACAGCGTACAAAGGGAAGAAGAGAAAAACGACTAGGGTGGCCAAGAGTATAACAAAGCCCACACCGGCATGGCCTTTTTGCCCACCCATCAATGGACCAACTTCCGGTTTTCACTGATGTGGCGATAGGCCAAAACAAGGTCTTCCGAGGACCAGGACAACCAGTTCAAATTGTCAAAGGACATGACCCCTTCGATTTCCACTTCCATGGCCTGGCCGTAGGGGGTCTGACCAGGCTTGGGTGCCCTGATCTGGACGTCCTTCAGGCCCATTTTTACAAGGGCCTCCCGGAGCCTATCTTCATGGTCATCACCCAGTCCCCCCTGGCGATCAATGGTAGCCTGGTAGGTGGAACACAAGAGCTGAAAATCCACGTGGTTGTTGAGGGGGATAAAAAACTGCATAAACCCCACAACCACCACTAAAAACAACACGACACAAACTGTAAAAACGATATACTCACCACTGCCCATAGCCCCTCCTAAACTTCCACATATTGGTTTTCGTCATTTTATATTACCATTAATTGTAAACCCACGCAAGAAAACCGCCCCCTTAAAGGAAGCGGTTATACTTATTACCCTTCTATTTCAGCTAACCTTCTATATCAGCCCTAGACCTCGACTCCTTCAACCTAAGTAGCCTGCAACATCTGGACCCAATAAGCCAAGGGCTGGGGCCGGCCAAACAAGTAACCTTGACCATACTGGCACCCTCTACTCTTGAGCCACTCAAACTGGTCTGCTGTCTCTATCCCCTCTGCCACAAGGGGGATGTCTAGTTCATTGAACATGCCCATGACCGCCCGAATAACAGCTACAGACCGTTCATTTTTTCCAATCCCCTTCACAAAGGACTGGTCAATCTTCACCTTGTCGATATCCATGGTGGTCAACTGGCCCAAGGAGGAATAACCAGTCCCAAAGTCATCAATGGAGACAGCTATGCCCATGGCCTTGAGGGCCCGCATGATCCGGTTGAGCTGGAAGTAGTCCTGCATGTAGGCAGACTCGGTCAACTCAATATCAATGCCTTTTTCTGCCCCATTCAATACCACCACATTACAGATATTGCGGACAAAATCAAAGTGCTGCAACTGCAAGGGCGACACATTGACCGACAGGAAGTAGGCAGCCTCACCCTTGTCTCTGAGGACAGCCAAGTCCTTGGTTCCCTGCTCTAAGGCAAAGTTACCCAGGGTATGGATAATGCCCGATTTTTCAGCTAGGGGAATGAAGCGACCTGGCGAGACCATACCAAACTCAGGACTCTTCCACCGCATGAGGGCTTCAAAGCCAGCGATGGACCGGTCCACCATTCGTACAATGGGCTGGTAGTACATCTCCAGTTCATTCCGGCCAACAGCATTGCGAAGGGCCTCCCGGAGTTGGTAGTCCCCCATCATGGCATTCCTGAGGACGTGGGTGAACATCCGGACCTTTTGCCCGGTGGGCTTCTTGGCTTCATTGAGGGCCAGCTCTGCATTGGACACTAGGGTTTCCTCGTCCATGCCGTGTTCCGGATACATGGCTATCCCCATGCGGACATCCAGGAGCATCCGTTTCTTCTGTAACTGGAAGGGCCTTGTGAGCTTGGCCAGTAAGTCCTCCGTTGTTCGACTGACTTCATCGTCCTCCCCAAACAAGAGGAAGGAAAAGGTATCTCCACCCATCCGGGCAATCATGGCGTCCTCTCCCAAGTGTTTGCGGAGTTGAGAAGACAACTTCTGCAAGAGCGCATCTCCAAAAAGATGGCCTTGGTTGTCGTTGATTTCCTTAAAATCTTTGATGTCCAGGTTGACCAAATAGAAACCCTTGCCTTCACCACTTTCCGAAATCAGCTTGCTGATCCGGTTCAAGAAGGCGTCCCGGTTGTCAAGACCCGTCAAGCTGTCCGTATAAATCATGTCAAAAATGTCGGTGGGCGCGTCTTTGGAGCTGGTGGCATAAGACAGGAGCATGCCCCACTTATTGTTGGGCAGGACGGTTTCATAAGCCGTTAAAATCACGTCCACCTCACGGCCCGTTTGGCTGATGCGCCTTACCGGTTTGGTGTAGACCTTGCCTTGCTTTAAATATTCAATGATCTCGTCACATTCTTCCAGGGGCTTTCCATTGCCGATCCAAAACCGAAGAGAGGTTCCTACAACAGTTGCCTTTACCAGCTGGAACATGTCCTCAGCTGAGGCATTGAGGTCTACAATGCGGGCCTGCTCGTCCACTAAAAACATGGCACTATGGACATTCTGAAAGAGACTACTGAACATCTTATTCTGGTTGTCCCGCTCCCGCTTAAAGCGGTAGGGCTCGGTGAGTTCCCGGGTGATGGCCAGGATGTAGTTCTTGTGATTGTAGCGTAGGGCCTGGGCGGTCACCTCAATGGGCCCCTTGTCGAGACCTCGGATTTGCTCCCGGATTTGCAAATGGACATGACCATCATTTTTCAGGGTTTCCAGGGCGTCACGGATTTCTGAGTTTTCCACCAGGGGCAGGACTTTTTCCACCGGCTGGCCAATGAGTCCCTCGGGTTTCATGCCCAGGCGGTGGGCCACTGCAGGGCCTACCTCGATAAAGGTCTGGGGGACCAGGTTGTCGTCGGTTTCCATGACAAAAATGCCGTCATCCATGGCGTTGATCATGACTTCGTTCTTTTGTAATTCATGGACATACCGTTTCATGTATTCATTCTTTTTGGTCTCGTCTTCCAGGATCACATAGAGGTAGTCCTTGTCCTCCAGGGTCATGGGCATGGTATGAATCCGGACATTTTTTACCTTGCCGTTTTCGAGGGTTTGAATACAATGACACCGGCCTGCCGATCCGTCAAAGCAAGACTGGGGCAGGTCGTTATAGGATATGGTTTCGGAAATAGACTCAAAGTTGAGTCCAATCAGTTGGTCATTGGCGTATCCGTAAAATTCAAGGGAGGCCTGGTTGGCCCTTTGAATGATAAAGGTCTTGGGGTCCATGAGTAGTTGGGGGATTTGCATGTTGTCAAAGATGTTGGAGAAGCACTGGGCTTGCTCGTAGGCAATGGATATTTGGTCCATTGGGTTTGATTGTATGGTCATCCACATTCACCTCATTTCCTTACTCATACTGATACCACTTTCACTCAATGGTAATCAGAACGAATGCTGTCGGAAATGGTCGAACGGGGTCTTTTCAATGGGTCTAGTCATGGATTTTCTTCTTACACTTCCATAAAAAAGTCCATGCAGTTTCCCCCTAGGGACTTGCATGGACAGGTAAAAAACGGCAAGGGTTTTGGTTATTGGTTCATAAGTGCTTTGACCATTTGCATGGCTTCAGCACGGGTTGCATTGTTTAAGGGTTTGAAATCCCCGCCCTGGTATCCAGAAATAATTTCCTGATAACGGGCTGCAATTACTGCCTTAGCAGCATAATCTCTTATGTCTGTCTGGTCGGTGAAATCGGTTGCCAGACCCTTCATTTCCACACCATAGGCTTTCTGATAGGCTTTGGCAATCATAACAGACATATCCTGTCTGGTGACAAGAGCGTCCGGTGCGAAATTCCCTTCCCCAACGCCGCTGACAAGGCCATTTGCACCTGCCAGGGCTACGGACTTCGCATACCAAGCGTCATCTTCAACGTCTCTGAAATTGCCATCTACTTGCCCCTCTAGCTCAAGCATGTTGGCAAGGAGGGCTGCGAACTCTGCTCGCGTAATCTCTTGATTTGGCTTGACTTCATGATCGGTCATCATAGCTGTTGGAAGAACATTTTGAGCGATCATGGTCTCGATGGTTTCCTTGGCCCAGTGGGCCTGCGTGTCCACTAAAGGTACATGGGTTTCCATAACTGCAAAGGTACCCAAGGCCGTAACGGACGCTTCTAACTGCCCCTCTACCAGCTTGCTTCGAACCGGATGCCACTGGCCATTTTCATCTTGTCGGTAGATGGATAGCTTGTGGACGTTGGTCTCACTGGCGTCCACCGGAACAGACAAGTTGACTGGGTGGCTTGACGCACCCATTTCCCCTTCTAAGCCAAGGGTAAAGTTGGCAGTCGTTGTTTTCAGTGTCTTTCCACCCTCTAAGGGCACAATGGCTGATGGGGACTCACCCGCCTGGTCAGCTTGGCTGGAAGACTTCACAATCACCCTTGTCTGACCTTGTATTTCAGACAAGCGTTCAGAAGGAATGGTCACTTGAACTGCGTCTGTTGCAACCTTCACATCTGCCTTGTCACTGGCTAACTTGTCCAGGGTCTCTTCCTCCAAACGAATGGATAGATCCTTAGACGGTTGATTTCCTAATGCAAGGGTAACGACTGGTCGCAAGGTCGCTTCTAGTACTTTTGCGTCCTGAACTTTACCTTCTAAAGCTGCCTTGGCCTCAGCGGACTCATCCAAAGACTTTTCCACTAGGGCAAGATCCAAGGACACGCTGACACCCTCTATGGACTCCGTGGTCTCCAGATCGGTGATCATACCTGCTTTTTCCATGACCTTGTCTGTAATCCGCTCGAACTCACGGCGGAGTTTATGGACGTTGGCTGCATCGTAATCCTTTTCAAGGGCCGTAAGGATGGTTTGTTCTATCAGGGTTGCTGCTAACTCATTGGAAGCAGCCACCGATAAATCACTCCGCTCGAACATGGCTTCTGCTAGCTTGGTCACTTCTTGCACAATAGCCACAGCGTCTTTGGCATTGACTCGGGCCTCGGCCATATCTTTTTGTAGTTCAAGGGCCACAGCTTCCACTTCCGCCTTGGCCTCTTCTGCCTTCATGGTCTTTACTTTTCCGGTCAGTCCCTTTGCCTTGTCGAGGTTGTCTGAAGTGAACTTTTTGCCCACTTGAACAGGTTCCTTTGCCACAAGGACCTTGACTGGTGTAGGTGCTGCAGGAAGTTGACTTGGGGTTTCGGTTGTTGGGGTATTTGACGGTCTTGGTCCAGGTGTTGAACCGCCAGCGCTACTACCACTTCCGCTATTGCCTCCACTGGAACCACCAGTGTTTCCACCGGAATTACCTCCCGTATTACCACCTGTATTGCCTCCAGTGTTACCACTGTCGGTTGGCTTTGACTTGTCTTTCACTACGATGTTCAGATGATCACTCCAACCACCCAGAGATACGGTGATTTTGGACGTCCCTTTCTTTAAGGCCTGAATGGCGCCTTGATTGTCAACAGAAATGACGTCCCCCCTGGAAGAAGTGATTCCTAGGTTAATCCAAGGTAAGGTAAAGGTCTCTTTGGCAGTCGTCTCAGGATTGGTCGCAGTTGCCACTGCCTTCACCTGCCGTCTGTCACCCACGGTCATTTTCTTGTCCATACTTTGAATGTTCAAGGCTTCAATTTGAACAACTTGGAACTTCTGAACGACTTCCTTTCCATCGTAGAGTACATGCAGACGGTAGTCTCCTGTGGCCCAATCATTTGGTATAACAATATTTTGTTGGGCATGACCAACTGCATTGGCTTTGAAGTTTCTTGAACCAATCAGTTTGTCGTCTTTAAATATCTTGTATGCCCCTTCACCGAACTTGTGGGCTACATCAAAACGGAAGACGAGCCCGTTACCAGCAGCTACAAGTCCTAAGTCCTTGGCCAGGTCAGGTTCAACAACCACAGGTTTTTCAACAGCACTTGTGGTCCATTCTTTAATGGTTGCGCCACCTATGAGGAAAACCAGTCTCGTCTCACCCAGCAAGTGATCCTGGCTTAGACGGAGGGTCTTGCTGAACTGTCCCTTGTTGTCAGTTATGACAGAAAGAACATTTTTCAGATTTCCTTCTTGGTCATACACCTTCAGGTCTACTTCCACAAAAGCAGTAGATTTTGACCCGTGGCTTATCGTCCCTACCATGGTGTAGGCTTTGTCTACCTGCATTTGGGTTGGCGGAGAATCCAACTCTATGCCATATGCATGTCGCTCGTCAACTGTGACTTGGACTTCATGACGGACGTCTCCCAGTTGAGCTTGAATGGTCACAAGCCCCGGCCCTTTAGCAGTCACCTGGCCACTCTGGTCTACTGTAGCAACACTTGGGTCTGAACTTGTAAAGGTCATGTTTTTGTTGGGAATGACCCCAATATTTTTACTCCCTGTGGATAAGGCTTCAATCCGGAGGGTATGGGCTTCTCCCACAAACATTTTTGATGGCAACTCCTGAATAAGTATGCCCGTGTATTTCACTAGATTAAACCTATATTTTGTTAACTTACCATTGCAGTGGACCTCTATGTCATAGGTCCCTAAAGGCCATGAATGATCTACTTCAATGGTCGTGTTGATTTCCTTGTTTGAACCCGTATTGAAGTTGCGGGTGTCAACCACAACGTTATCCTTTCGAATACGAAGGGTGAGGTCACTATTTGCCCGGTCGCTGGTATAGGTAAAAGGAATTACGCTATAACTGCCCACGTCAGGTAATTGGATAGGATCTGGTTGGTCTGGTCCTGGTTCTGGTCCCATAAGGGTCACGTCAAGGGTCTGAATGACTTGACCATCACATTCAAACTGAATGGATCCCGCTCCTAGCGCCATCCCATCTGGAAAAACAAGGGTCGTCTGATACGCCCCATCCTTATTGGTTTGGAAGGTACGGGCACCTTTCAATGTGCCATGGACGTCAAACACCTTGTATTGAACGTCTATATACTTCACAGACCGACCACTATTGGCCAGTAGAACCTCAATGGGATAGGCCTTGCCCGTATAGACTTGTTCTGGTAGCCCAGTCACAGTCAATCCCCAAGCAGAGTCTGCAAAAATCGGCATAGCGCATGAGGTCAATAGCACGAGGACCAATAACATGGAGATCAACCGTTTTGAACTTGGGTTGTACATGATTTTCCTCCTTGTGGAAAATGCAGAGGGCATGAAGGGCCCTCTGCACAGGTTGTCGCTTAACGACAAGTTGGAGACGCTCTTTACTTGATTTCTACAGAAATGCTTTCTAAGTTGGATACCTTGACCGGACGAGCCCACTCAGACCATGCGAAGAATTCCACAGTGTAGTTGCCAATCTCAGGCATTTGCAGACCAGCTGATAGGGTCACAGTACCGTCAGGTGCAATGTCTGTTTGCATGGTTGAAATAGAATGCATTGTCGTATTCTCATTTCGAACAATTGCCACAAGAAGAGGCTTCTGGTTGCTATCCTCTAGGTTTGTCAACTTGGCACTTACGTTGAGCATACCGTCACGTTTGGTGAAGGTTGGCTCAGTTACGCGAGTTTCATAGTTGTATACCTGGAAGCTTGCTTCCTCAGCATGGTTGCCAGCTGCATTTTCACCGCTTACCTGAACCTTAAAGGTACCATTCAGTTTGGTCATGCGGTCCGGCGCCCAGTTGTAAGTTGCTGTTTTAGAAGCTGGCAGGACTTCAGTTTTAGCTACATCCCCATTGGCGTCAAGGATCTTCACAGTCCACACAAGTGCCATTGGTGCGCTTACTTGGACTTTGATCGGTCGGTTGTAACTGATATCTGTACCAGTCAGCGTGAGGTCAAAGTCCGTTGGAGCCGCTGGTACGACAACTGGGGGAAGTGGTGGTTTTTCGTCAGGTGTACTTTGACGGAAAACCTTCATGTCCTCAGCCACTCGGCTTCCTGCAGCGTCAAAGACTTCCACAACGATCTTATTGACACCCTTATCCAAGGCAAATGTCTGGTCCAGATCATATGAAGCTGGCTGGAGTTTGTCCTGATAGCCATGGAAATCTTCTTCGATCTTTACAACTTCACTTCCATTAATGACTACTCGAAGGTCCGGATAGTTGTCTGAGATCGTTGCTTTTAATGCAATGGTTTCCGTTTCTGGCGTAACAACAATGAATCCATTGTCATCGGCTACAGGCAGGTCCTTCATGGTGATCACAGGCTTAGTAGCGTCAATATAGAACTTACGCTCAAACTCAATGACATTGTTTACTTCATCGACAGCCTTTACTTTGACTGCCTTTTCACCATCTGTGTCATAGGTGAAGGCTTTCTCAAACTCAAACTTCTTGCTGGCCTTGTTGAGTGTCAGTGCCACTTCCTCACCATTCATGGTCAAGGATGGGGCAGTCATTTCACTGATCGCACCCTTTAGGGTCACTGTTCGTTTATCAAAGACCGTATACGACTCTGGTGTCATTTCGATCTCTGGCACAGCCGTGTCATTGATGACCATTTCATCGGAAATCTCGGACACATTGGCAGCGTAGTCTGAAGTTGCCACAACCACACGGTAAACACGTCGGTCCAGGTTTTCAAGATCAAAAGTACCATCCCTTGACGTCAGTAGTTTCTTCGGCGTTACCTTACCTTCTGCATTGACCACTTGTTCAAAGAGAACGTACTGGTCAATGCCAGATCCGTCGGTGTCAGTGGAAGCTACCTTGAGGGTTTTAGCGCCATTGGAATAGGTTAGAACTGGTTTTGTAGGTTCAACCGTGTCCAATTTCACTGGGAATAAAAGTTCGTGCCAGTCACTGCCGCCATCGATTTTTGCCTTTACTTGATAGAAATACTGGCCATCGGCTGCGGTCTTGTAGTTGACCTTACCATCCCAGAGCCACTCGTCTTTAAAGACATAGCGGGCATGGCGGCCATCATAGTAGTGCTTTCGCATGTAACTGCTGGATGCCAGGGTCCGGATCACATTCTTGTCCTTGTCCAGAATGCTAAACTTCACGTCACTTGCATTCCGCAGGAGAGAGAATAGGGGCTGAACTTGGTCTTGGAAGCCGTCTTCATTTGGAGAGAAGGCTACATAGTCTGTACCATAAGCAGCGTCACCATCCTCGTTCGTGTAACCGCCAAGGAAGGAGGTTTCCTCGTCCATTAGGACTGTGAAATTATAGAAAGAATCTCTGTCCGCCTCATAACGACTTGCGTCAAAGATGGGCGCCATTTCCCAGTCGCCTCTGAAACCAACATAGGGTACTGACAGCGGTAGGAAGTTGTCATAGGTGTCAGACGCCTTGTCGTAAGCGGCTTGCTTGCTTTCAAGGTCTTTCTCTGCATTTTCAACTTCTTTGGAAGCGACAACCTGCTCGTCAGCTTTTCCATTGTAAACAGTTGTTAAGTCTGTTAGGAGGGTTGTTGCAGTTTGAATGGCCGCTTCTGTTTGGGCCTTCTTAGCCACTAGCGCTTCATACACCGCTTTTTCCTCTTCTGTTACTTGGTCAGCTGCAAGCTTGGCCGTTTCCTCAGCAGCAAGGGCTGCTTCATTGGCCTTGTCACTGGCTTCTTTAGCTTGAACCTGAGCTGTTTCAGCTGCGGTTTTGGCCGTTTGCCTTTCAAGGAGCTTTGCTTCTGCGTCTGCTGCTGCAGCCTCAGTTTCGTTCATGGCTGTTTCAAGGGCGGTTAGGTCATCCCCTGTAAGGCCCTCTGCCACTGCCTTGTCGTAGGCTGTCTTGGCAGCGTCTGCAATTGGACGAAGTTGGTCGGCAAGGGCTTGGGCCTCCGTTACTGCGTCAATGGCAGGTTGAACCGCATCTTTTGCATTATTGGCGGCTTGAAGAGCGGCTGTTGCTGCTTGGCGAGCTTCTTCTGCTTTGGCTTTGGCTACTGCCGCTGCTTGAATTTTCTCTCCAGCGTTTTCAATGTCTGTATTCACGGTAGTCAAGGTCGCCTTGAGTAGGTCTAGGCTTTCTTGACCTGCTTCTTTATCTTGAAGAGCCTTAGCTGAAGCCGTCTTCGCCTCTTCAAGGGCTGTTTTCTTGGCTTCAAGGGCCTCTTTCGCTTGGTCTAGACTAGTCTTCGCAGACTCTTTCGCACTTAGGGCTTCGCTATTAACCTGTGTGAAAGTAACAAAACCTTCTACAAAATGACCATTCTTAAAGACCTCGTCCAGGGGCTTATTGTCCACCGCTGTTTTTCCATTGGTTACATCCACTTCAAAATGCATTTCCACTGTGGAGTTCGCCGGAATGACAACAGTGTTCCCAATAGGGCTACCACCAATGGTGATCTTCGTTACAGCGTCTTTGATCAGCTGTGGCTCAACTACAAAACGACCTGCAACAACCTTGTCCGTTTGAACGGTCATGTTTACGTTGTAGGTAACGTCGACATCACTGGTATTCTTTACGATCAGGTCAAAGCTGTCCTTGGAACCATTCAGTTCCTTGAGGTTAACCTTGGCAAGACCAGTCACTTTTTCAGTGATCAAGACCGGGGTTTCCATGGCTGCTTTAAGGTCCATGGAACCAGCGCCTTGCTTACGAGGTGACACATAAGCACCGCCATCACCCTGAACAGGCTTGGCCGTGTTCATCATGATGTTCTTAACTAGGTTGACCTTGTCCGCGTGGGTTGCAGCCGCAAAGTCAGCGTCCACTCTTTGTAGAACCAGGGCAGCACCACCAGAGGCGTGGGGAGCAGCCATGGAGGTACCGCTCATGAAACCGTAGGTGTCCTTCTGTAAAGTGGAGTAAATATGGCCACCTGGAGCAGCGATGTCTGGCTTGAACTCTAGGTTTGGCGTTGTGCCCCAAGAAGAGAAATCAGACATGAGGCCTGCCACAGGACTAAGGGCTTCATCTGTTTTGGTAATGTCAATGGTGATTGGGCCACCTGCAAGTAGCTTTTCCAGTTCCAGACCTTCAGCCACTTGAACCTTCATGAATGGAATTTGCCAGCCACCTTGGTCCTTGTAGAAGAAGCGACCTGGGTCGTTGTTGTAAACGATGATCCCTTTGGCACCAGCTTCATAAGCCCATTCTGTTTTATCGCGGAAGGCAAAACCACCACGGGAAACAAGAACAACCTTACCCTTTACATCAATACCGTCATAACATACTGGCTCACCATACTTGTCGCCACCAATGGCAATCAAGGTTTGCTTGCCGGACATGGACTTGGAAGCCCAATCGTCCTGGCCATACCCTTTAATAGTCATGGCTGTACCTGGCGTTTTCACTTGATGTTCAAACAACATCCTTGCATTATTTACTGATGCGACCTGGAGAGACTCAGCAGTAAGACCTGGCGATCCAACTACACCCACATCGGGGTTGTCTGCAAGAGGCTGGGCATGACCCTCACCAAATAGAGCTGAGTTACCCGCTGAAATGGACATGACCACACCATTGTTGACAGCACGGGTTACAGCCATCTGCTCAGGGTCGTCGGTCTGCACACTTGTTGCCGTAGCTCCAAGAGACAAGTTCATAACGTCTGCACCTAGAGCAAGAGCGTCATCAATGGCCTTGATGATAATGTCCCCATAGGTACTTCCGTAGTCTGGGTCATTACCAAAGACTTTCATGCCAAGGAGCTGAACTTCCGGTGCAACACCCTTCAGGCCGCCAGCTGCTTCGTCTCCATTGGCACCAACTGTACCGGCAACGTGCATACCGTGCATGGACGCTTCGGCACCCAGATCGAGGACCTCTGTGTTGTTGTCCATATAGTTATAACCATAGGGAACCTTGGCGTTGAAGTAGGTTCCTGCTAGCCCTTCAGCGTCAACCTTGTCCTTTGTGAGGGTAGCTGCTGCTTCATTGGTCAGGTTGAAGTCCTTGTGGAAGGGGTCAATACCCGAGTCGATAATGGCTACGACTTTACCTTCACCTGTGTAGTTGAACTCTTCCCACACCATTTTGTGTTTTGTGATTTGGGCGCTATTGACCATTTGTGGCTCGGGACGTTGGTATTCATTCACCACATAAACCCGCTTTACGCCTTCAATCTGTTCAATTTTCTTTGCTTCTCCGAAAGTTGTTGTTGCAGAGAAACCATTTAGAGAATTTGTAAACTGGTAGTGGACATCAAAGTCGATGGCTTCACTTTTTAGGCTTTCCTTCACAGCCGACTGGGCTTGAAGGAGGTCTGTTGTAAGCGCTTCCACTTGGCTTTCCCCCATGGCCTTAAAAGCAATCCCTTGGTCCGTTGCTTTTTCGATCACAGGTTGTCCTTCTAATTCAACAACAATACGTACTTTGTCCGTGTCGGACTTTGCTTCTAGTCGCTGGTCTGCCGATAACGATTGCCCGGACACACCTTCCAGCATTTGTTTCGCAATCTCTGCAGACACGTCCTGCGTCGTTACTGGACTTGCCGCAAAACCCATGCTTGTCATGGATAAGAGCAATACCAGCACCAGCAGAAGTCTACCTAACTGTTTTCCTTTCACTTCAGTTCCCCCTTGTAGTGGTTACTTGTTCACGACCAACGCCTTGGAAATGCTTATGTACGATCCGCTTGTTCGTTTGATGTTGATAGAATGCAAATGTCAGATAAAGTCAAGTTTCCAACTTGTAAAAAATTTATTTTTGTTATCTTGTTCATTATGCATTAATCTTAATTAATTGTTGTATTAATTACATCATACTAAACCGGCGTAAAAAATGGTGGCTCGTTCACAACCTTTCCTCAGCGAGATTAATTATACGATTAATATAGAACGATGTCTATTACATTCCAGTCAATTTATGTGATTAATTTAAATAATCTGACAAATGATTCTTAAGACCTAGGGGTAAGAAAAAAGGACGTGGATTTCTCCACGTCCTATTCATTAAGTATTATGCAAAATATAAGTGGCTATGATACTATTTCGAATCACTAGGTGCCGTCTGAGCTTCATCCCCAGTTTCAGGGGTAGAGTCTGTTGGAACCGGTGCACTTGGCACGTCGTAAGTACTGTCCTCAAAGTCTTTGAGGAGGTCTTTCATGGTGTTGACTAGGTCCTCGTCATGGGTGAACCGGTAGGTTCTGGCGGGTTTGCCCTTGTGGTCATAATCTACGCCATTCCACCAGATGGCGAGCTTCACATTTAAGGTTTTGAGCTTGTCCATCATGTCGATCATCCAAGCTTTTTTGTCGCCGCCAACGTCGCTTGATCCGAATTCTGTGATGATGTAAGGGTAGCCCCTAAACCGCTTATTGTACTCGATAAGCATGGGGTAATAGATTTCCTCAAAAGACGCCCACTTCTCACCCACATAATAGTTGCCTGTATTATAGCCTGTAAGACCAACGAGATCAACATATTGATCACCAGGCCAGTATTTCATGTAATGATTCCATTTAAACTCTGGGAAGTCTCCCCAGTTGGCGTTCCAAACCCAGATAACCTTGTCTGCACCAGCTACTTCAAAGCGGTTATATAGGAACTTCCAGAAGTCTCTATACAAGCTGGCATCCTTACCATAATACATGGCATTATAACTGCACCAGTCTCCATTCATTTCGTTGTTGGGACGGAAAAGAACCGGTTGATCGAGCTCTATGATTGTGTCGATCAATCGATCAATTTCCTGGTCGTACTTGCCATCCATTACCTCGAACATCTTGTCCCCGTCAAACTGGCTATATATCGAGGTCTGAAGGGTTAGTTCGATGTACTTGTCTTGGTCATATATTTCCCTTAGGTTGCTGATACGGGGTAAGGTGACTAAGTCATAGTACTGGAGTACTGCTTGGTACTCATACTGGACTTTGTCCTCCACCTGATTGAGATATTTAAGAGACCCAATTGTAGAAGGTTCAAATATTCCCCATTTCAATGATTCCTTATACCCAAACTGGTCTGTGTAAAAGGCCTGGGTTTCTGGGTCATCAAAGGTGTTCCACAAACTTACAACAGGCTTAATCCGTTCATTTGCCTTTTTGATGGTTGCATAACCCGGGTCATAGTTTTCGTCCTTTGGCCAGTAAATCCGGTTCAATATGTCATCCACATGGATTGCAGCGTCTGACTTCACCATAATTGACCATAATTTTGTTTCTGAGAGTGGTACTTCAATGCTTATGTAGTATGTTTCAGCCTTGGTTAGGTGTTGAAGGGGTTTTCTAGTCCACTTGTTTAAGTAGCCTTGCTTGCCCTTTACATCGATCCATTTTTGAGTTGTAACATCCAAATAGTCGCTGTTTGTCAGCTCCTTGTTACCATAAGATATGGCTCCTTTGGGATTGTGGATGGTTCCTTCGAAGTCATCTAGGCTGATTTCGATCGTGGTGTTTTCTTTTTTGAAAACCATGACTACGTCTTCTAAATTTGTTTTCGGCATATAACCTGTATAGTCATAGGCCCAATGGTCTGCTTGGTAAATCTTTTGATTTGACTGCTCTGAAAAGGAGTGAACTGGTGTGAATAGGAGTAAGGCGATAATAACGCAGAGCAGTGTTCTTATGTGTCGCATAAGTCCCCCTTATTTTTTGGTCTATCCTAGTATATATTTGTTTTCACATTTGGCAAGGGGATTGATTGGAATTTAACAAATGTGAAATATTAGGGAGTTTTTATTGTTTGGTGAACGGAAAAAGGAAGCCCCGATGGGCTCCCTTAACTCCTTTATACCATTGACGAGAAGTGCGCGTCGATGATGTTTAGTGCTTGTTGATTGTTTTGCTCCAAAGCAGCTTCCCACGACATTCCCGTATCATTGGTGAAGGCAGCCATGGCCTGAATCAATTGCTCAATTTGTAAAGCGGAAATCTGGAACTCGCTCGATTGAATACTATCAACCTTCATTGCATCATCGGCAAACCAGTTTTTAAAGGTGATGGAGCTGGTTTCGCTGAATGTTGCAACAAGGTCAGTCGCACTTTGCTCAAACAGGAGAGATTTCAAGGCATGATCTGTGTTAACAACATCATTCCCTAGTTGGTCCGTGTCACTATTGATAATCGTGTTATGACCAAACGCACCATTCATGATGAAGGTGTCATTACCTGTTCCAGCAGTAACTGTATTTCCACCTGAACGAGCGATGAAGGTGTCATCACCTGCACCAAGATCTACTGTCACTGGACCATCGTAAATGTCCACTCGATCATTACCCGAGCCAGCCGTCACTTCGACACCTGAACCCACGTTCTTAAAGACAATAAAATCGTCTCCACTTCCAGCTTGAACTGAGAAGTCTGACACACCTTGAATGTTGGCATAGTTCTTACCATCACCCAAGTTTGCACTACCTCCAGTAACATTAAGGCCATAGAGTCTATCATCACCAGTGCCGGCAACAATCGTTTTGTGACCATTGTAAGCTTTGATATAGTTACGACCATCACCTGCATGGATCACATCAGTACCATCAAAGTCCTGGATCACGTCATTACCAGTACCAAAGGTATAGCGATCGTCCCCCTGTGTATCTTTTGCATAGTTCCGGCCAGACATCGAAGTGTACGTGTCATTTCCAGCTTCACCGTAGAAATAATCATTACCGGCTCCACTGGAAAGCACATCATTGCCGTCACCGCCGTAAATCTTGTCTACACCGTCACCGGATTGGATTGTGTCATTGCCAGCTTCACCATAGACGAAGTTCGCACCATTACCAAGAGTGATCTGGTCATCTCCTTCACCTGCATGAACTGTCACATTTCCTGACACTGATGTTATCACATCTACACCAGCTCCAGTAGTCACATCAGCAGATGTAACCGCTTGAATATCAATTCGATCGTCACCAGTTCCAGTAGTCACAGTAGAAACATTGTTTTCCAATGTAATCGTATTCGTACCATTTCCTAAAGTGACAGTGTCTGTTCCACCACCTAGTCTCAGGTTATGGTTTCCATCTGCAAGGGTTACAATATCATCTCCCAAAAGGTCGGTAAGAACTGTGGTCCCATAGCCGCCTGTGTAGGTATCGTTACCAGCCTGATCATCAATCGTATTGTTGCCGTAGCCTAATTTATAGTGATCGTTGCCTGAGACGTCTAGAACGTAGTCATCGCCGTTACCAAGATCAACAATATCATTACCTGCACCAGACTCTATGCGGTCATCACCATCACCACCAGTAATCTGGTCATCTCCTGTCGCTGTGGTGATCGTATCGTTGCCACGTCCACCATTAATGACTAGTTGACCTAGTTTGCCTGTAATGGTGTCGTTACCCGCTCCTGCGTCTACAGTAGCACTTACCAAATCATTGAGGATAATGGTATCATCACCGTCTTCGGACTGGATCGTAACGGTGTTTCCTGATGAAGTAATATGATCTATACCAGATCCAGTGCGCACTTCGTCAGTTCCATCTGCCACAAGGATTGTGTTATCGCCATCTCCTGCATTGATGACGTCGTCGCCTGCTGTGTCCGTAATATGGTCATTACCAATACCAGTGATCGTTTGATCGTTGCCACCACCTGCATTAATGGTGTTGTTCCCTAGCCCGTCGTAGATATAATCATTGCCTAGGCCAGTCGAAATTTGGTCGTTGCCCGCTTCACCGATCACTGAGTCATTTCCAGCACCCAGTGTTACAACATCATCACCGGCACCTGCATACACCGCAACGTCACCACTGTCTGAAGTGATCTGGTCGTTGCCTTCACCTGCGAACACTGTTGCCTTGACCACCTGCTGAAGGTCAACTGTGTCTATTCCTGCTCCTGTATTCATGGTCACAGTGTTGTTCTTTGCAATAACCGTGTCAGCACCTAACCCAGTAATAATAGAATCTGTACCTCGGTCCACCGTTACATGGTTATTGCCGTCACCAAGTTGAATGGTGTCGTCTCCACCTTGATCGACAATTGTGTCATGACCTTGTCCACCAATATAGAGATCATTGCCAGCAGAGTCAGTAACATGGTTGGTACCAGCCCCTAGGTTGAAGGTGTCATTACCAAGGGTGTCTGTAACAGTGTCGTTCCCAGCGCCTGTAGTCACAGTGTCATTCCCTGCGCCAGACTGAATCGTGTCATTACCATCGAAGGTGATGATTTTATCGTCACCACCGTAAGCCAGAACATTGGAATCCAAATTCATAAATCCACGTAGTGTCTCACCAACCAAAGAACCTTCGATATCGCCTTTCAGGAACTGGTCTACAAGGTCTGCATTGAAGATCGTCTTGTCGCTAAACTCTATTGACTTCACACCCTTGTAACCGGCACCATAGAAATCTAAGAGGACAACCTCTGTACTGTCTTTTGTAGACTTTAGCACTAGATTATTATTGCCGTCCTTAGACATCATAAAGTCTGATGAAGCATGGTTGTTAAAGATGATACTATCTGCATTCTCCTCCAACAGGCCATTGGTATAAGCCACCGTGCTAATGCGGTTCACATCCGAATTCAGATGGATGTAGTACTTGTCTTCACCCTGGTCTCCAGAATACGTGTCATCTCCTGAAGAGGAATGAATGGTGTCATTACCCGCTCCAAGAGAAACCTTGTCATTGTAGTCTGTTGAGCTAACATTGTCAGCACCAGCTGAACCCGTCTCAGTCACTCCGCGTTCGTTCATCATCTGAGTGAATGACTTTGTTACGCCATTGGCAAAGTGGAACGTGCTCAGGTTAGCAGACCGATAGTCACGGATTGTAATATTGTTGGTATAGCCATCAATTGTTAAGATCAAGTCGTCTCCGTTATAGTTAAACCGTAGACGTTCGTCATTGGAGAGGAAGCCAAGAACGATATCCGTTAGACCGCTATTGTCTGTAATGACGTCAGAACCCTGGTTTCCATTGAAGACATAGGTGTCATTTCCAGAACCACCGTATAAGAAGTCATTTCCTGTAGCACCATTCAAAATATCGTTGTCACCATCGCCATGGAGATAGTCTGTATCATCCCCACCCATAAGGGTGTCGTTACCTGAACCACCGTGAATGGTGTCCATACCTGAGTCCCCAAGTAGATAATCATCGCCGGAACCACCATCAATCTGGTCGTCCCCATAACCGCCGGAAATCAAGTCAGCACCGTCATTACCGTACAAGTAGTCCAACTGGTTTTCACCAAAGATTTGGTCGTTTCCAGAGCCACCGTATACGTAGTCTGTGCCGTCACCACCATACAGGCGATCGTTACCATACTCACCATAGATATCGTCATTGCCGTCGCCGCCATAAGCAACGTCATTATCGTTACCTGCATAAATTGTGTCTTTACCTGTTCCACCCTTAATGTGATCATGCCCTTTGTCAGTTTTAATGTAATTCGTTCCACTACTCACTTCAACAAAATCATTTCCTATTCCAGAGAAGATGCGGTCATCGCCACCTCCGCCTCTGATCTTATCATGACCACCAAATGTGTAAATTGTATCAGCACCTGAACCAGCATGGATATCATCGCTTCCAGAACCCGTGACAATACTATTGTCACCGGATAAGGATTCCACTCGGTTGTCACCATCTCCCGCATGAATCACATCATTACCTTCACCACTGTAGATATGGTCTTCACCCCCAAGAGTGTAAATGGAGTCAGCACCACTTGTCCCATGGATCAAGTCATCTCGATCATCATAACCAGACAGGTCAGAATATTGGGAGTAACCTTGCTTCCACAATTGTACTCGATGCGTACTTGCGTCCCAATTGCTATTGTAACCAAACAAATCAGCCAGCCCGTCAATCTCGATAAAGGTGTTGGAGAAAGATGCGTCATACTCAAGGGCATACGCACGTCCATTGATGGTTACACTGGAGTCTCCTACGGTGAAGTAGACTGCTGGTGATCCATTTTTATTGATCACCGCTTGGTTTTTCGATGGATCCCATCCAAGCAGTCCACCAAAATACTCATTTACAAAGGTTCGCATGTGTACAAACTGCTTGCTCCCATTAATGTAAGGTGCATGGGTTGTGTTGGTCTTGCTATCACTTATACGTACGCCGTTTTCGTAGAAATCAATATCACTCGATCCAGGACTCGCATAGGATTCTCTAATACTTGGGTTGAACTCATCACCTGCTTTTATCAAGTTTTGAATGGTACCCTCAACATATGCAGTCGATTTTTCTGCGTCCCAAGTGACCTGAACACCAAGGTATTCCATGATTTCACGAAGCGGAACAAGCTTACTACCATTTCTCTCAATTACAGGACGGGTTAGCTGTGTTTGGTAACCATTTAGGACAATCCCTTGAAAGTTGTCAAAGAAATTCATGTAGGTATTTCCATAAGACATCTTGGTAATCGTTCCAGAGACCGTTACAGTTGCACCTAGAGCTGTAGCTACTTCCTGCAAAGGAACATATGTCGAACCATACTCAGACGTTGGTGAATCTGGATTGATAAAGGAGAAGTTGCTACCAAGGTCAATCTTTGTCCCATTAACCACAATATCTACATGTTGAACATCAGAGGCAATATAATCCTCAAACGTAACCATGTTTGTAGCTGCATTATACGAAAACTGCTGCTTGGTCATACGGCCAATAATGTCCTCAGAAACAAACATTTTTCCATCTACCATCATTGGTGCCATAAGACCAGTGTAGAACTCGCTACCATCAGTGCCGTCAATAGACAGTTCCCCTGCTTTTACCACAAGGGTTTTGCCTAGTATAGATACGTTGGCCACTGTGCCATCATTGTTCCAAGTTACAGAGCCTCCAAGACGAGCAATCATAGCTTCCAAAGGGATCATTGCATGATTGTCCTTTTCAAAGGCATCGACAGGAAGTGTCAGTGTATTACCGTCATCAACGATTTGAACAGTCTCACGAATAACTGTATTTTGCTCCTCTAGGGTCGTAGCTTGATCATTTGCAGTATGATCACTAGGATTAAATCCACCAAAATCGGTAACGAAGTTCACTTTGCCCTGGTTTTGATAGTAGTCTTGAACGGTAATAGACTTACCATCTGCCACGATAAACAGATCATTTCCTTGCTTGGTTGCAGTGATTTGGTCAGCAGTATAGCCAGACAAATCAATCGTTTTATTCTCACTTGTTGGCTCAAGCGCAATATCCTCGTTCCCGAGGCTATAGGAATTAATGTTCTTCACCATGTCTGCTACTGTGACATTTTGGTCATTGAACTTGAATCCCTGAAGAACCCCTTCGAAGGCTGTATAATTTTCCAAGGTAAGGCTAAAACTCAGGTCTGTTTTATGAAGGATCACCAAGGAACCACTTTCCATGCGGTAGGTCAGGTCACTCAAGGCATGCCCAAGGTCAATATGGGTATAGGGTCGACTACCATTTCCATAAGGAGATGACAAAACACTGTAACCACCGTTTGGATCAAGCTCATATGTCAACGTATCGTCTGCATTGTATTGTACGCCCTTTAGTAGATGGGGTGTTGACACAACAATTCTACCGTTGTTTGCTTTTGCGTCTGGATACAACTTAGCAATGTTAAAGGACTGTGTTTCCTCCGTAGCTCCGTTCATATACTTGAACTCAAGATTTTCAATGGTTCTTGTTGAAATCACGTCACTGTAGCCAGGGTATTCCTTTGAGTTGAGGAAGTAGTTTTCGATCTCGTAAGTCGTCTTTTTCCCCGCTTGATCATCATGGATAATTTCTAAGGATGTACCCACCTTTGACAGGGTGATCTGGCTTGGATCCAAGTAAAGACGTAGGGTGTCTTCTTCCACACCTTGGTCTTTGATCTTGATTACAGTGTGGCCAACCTTGTTTGATGCTCCTGCAATATAGGTGTCGCTTCCGCCAGTGTCATTGATGGTGTCTGCGGTTTCACCGAAGGTGTAGGTGTCGTTGCCTGTGCCTCCCACCATTAGCTCAGCGTACTCATCTGACGAAAACAGGTGTTCATCTGAAGCGTTATTACCTACTACTTCTTTTTTAATATTTATTCCATCATCTCTAAGCACACCAGAGCTGTAAGTGACTCTAAAGTAATCGCTAGTGAACACATTGTCCTCTTGGTTCGAAAGATATTTCCCATCTTCTTCAAAATATATGTACTTCATGAATGAGGAGTGAATCCTACCAGTAGTTGAGGTCTTATGATCAGCAAATTGATCCTTGATCACAATTTTGTCATTCTCTAGGCCATTAATGAATGTAAGTACTAAATCGAGCCCTTGTTTACTCATCTTTACCTGGTCAGAGGTATATCCTTTAATGACAAGCTTATTGTCACCAGCACCCACTAGTCCATTCAGAACCGACGTATGATCCGTAATCTCGTCCTGCCCATCACCTTGATTGTAAACATAAGTGTCATTTAAACTAGACCCTTGAATGGTGTCATTACCCTTACCCGCTTCAATTGTATAGCCTTCATTTCTGCTGATGTCATCCATAGATGACACAAAATCAAAGTTCTTGTTCAGTGACTCTGCAATAATTGTATCACCTGATGATGTTCCCACTATTTCACGTGACAATAACTCCACTTCACGAATATCTGACAGTTGAACTGTGCTTGTTGGTGTACTCGAGAAACCATCCTGGAAAATCAACAGTTTTATATCACGATCTTGCTCATGGACCAATTGCGGATTTTTCATATCACGTATATCGAAACTAGCTGTGAAGTAGTCTTTGATTGTAATGGAACTGTCTGTACCTGTCAGGATGACTAAGTCGTTATTGTTTCTCTTGAAGGACTGAGGTTGAATACCACGAAGATGAATCTCATCGTACTGATTTGATTTGTTCTGTAGGGACTCTAGTTTAAGTCCCCCAAAGTAGTTATGAACTACATCGTTGCCGTGACCGTCCCGAAATACCACTACATCCTTGTTGACTTCCGTACTGAAAAGATTGTTAGCATCACTTTGCTTGTCAGTGTAAATGATATCGTCTCCAGCATTACCTTCGAGCAAATCCTCACCAGCACCCCCCTGGATCGTGTCCTTTTGGACAGACCCTAAAATACGATCATTACCTGCTGCACCATCAACGACATTATCATTACCTGTTTTAATCGTAATTTGATTATCCAACTCATTACCGATAATGTTATTTTTTGACTTTCCATCGGCAACAAGAATTCTGTCATCTGCAATCAAGCCTTGTGTCATATCCACGTTCAAAACATCCTCACTGTCAGGAAAAACAGCATTTAGAAATGTTTCATTTTGCCAGAGTTCCTCATGTGTCAAAGTTGTTAGAGTTGCTGGATATTTTTCGTTATACTTGTCCAAAGTGCTGTTAAACAGTTCTTTTGACTGCTTATACTCATATAGTTCCTTGAGTGCTGTAACTGTTAAGCCTGCAACGATGGTGTATGGATTTGGAATAGCTAGGAATACACTTGCAATACTACTTGCTAAATCATAACCATTCAGTACTGCATCCCTAAACTCAATATCAGAAGGGTCCATCCCAGTTGTATCTACTTCTGATACAATATGGGATATACGGTCAGCATGAACTGCCATTGCTCCCTTAATACTAGAGTTCAAGAAGTCAGATGTAGCTGATTGGGCTTGACCGTCTAACTCGTCAAATAGAACTTCCAACTCTGCTTGTGATGCCATTAAATCATCGTAGTCTGAAGGTCTGTTTACACGTAGGTATTCCGTAAAATTACTGGATAGCAATGAGAAACCTGTTTCTACACCCTTTTCTATTCCTTTTGTAACAATAAACTCCATGGCATAGTCGACCAGATCAGTACTAAAACTAGTATCAGCGTCACTAACAAAACCAACGGAAATTAAGCCGTCAGGGTCACCATTGTTCTTGTAAACTGCTGCTGTGTGACCTACGAAATGAGTTGAGGTTACTGCTGCGGCTTCTGCTAGGAGTTTGATTTGGTCCTTAGATACCATTTCATCCAAAACACCTTTTTCAATACTATCTACTACATCGTAATGTGTTGCAGGTACTCTACTAAACTCCCGCATAGAAGAAAGTGTTGTCAAGAGTTTGTCTACACCATTACTGTCTTCACTATCACTATTGAGTTGATTAGCAAGCGTTCTTAACTCCTCAACTGTTATCGAATCAGTTTTCATCGAGAGAAAAATATTGCTTAAAAAATTAGAAGTGCTATCTATGACCTCATAGCCATTTGCATACACCCTCTCGCTAAAAATATCCACACGTAACTGAGAGGTTGTGTTGTAAACACGATCGATATCTTGACTTCCCAATATTCCAAGGATTTCATTAGTTTCTGTAGCAATTTTGCCTTCAATTGCCACGATTGAGTCATAGAGATTACTCAGACTTACTTTACTTCCACTTGATGTTGTGTATTTAGCAACTGATGTTGTTTTACTTATATTTAACTCATTTACCATCTATATCTCCTTTTCTAACTACTTGTACTCCAACAAATACTTTTCCAGTTCACTTTGTGAGTCAATATTCACTTCCAAGCCTATGAGATAAACATACTCAAGCCTTTCCCCAAAGAACTCCGCATATGTCATTGCTTCTGATCCAACCTTCCCACGAATTACTCTTTCTCTAAAGCTCGTGGCCGGCAATAGCTTCATTCTATTTGGATAAAACTTTGCACTCGTATCAAATAGGGACAATGCCATGTCAACTTTGGATTCTTCCATTACAACGAAGTGAACTATAGTTTCAATACCACCCTGTTTATAAATCGTAGAGTCGCTATTTAGAAGTTTAATTAATGCATCATAATCAATTGAGGACTCATTATCTATTACGTAGAAATAGTGAACGTTAATCTCCTCAGCGTAATTCAAGACCTTACCATCGCGAAGATTTTCCTCGTCAATTGGCTCACCAGGTTCATTTAATGGTTTGCTCCTTGGTGTATTAATTAAAAGTCCGATTCTACCACTAAGCTCACTACCATCAATTTTGGTTTTTACATGTTTATATAACTCATCCATCACAAGATAATCCAAGTAATAGTCACCATTAACCTCGCATGTAATTTTGGCATCCAAGTTGTCAACAGGTGCGTAAGTATTATGGACAATTCTGTGATAATTTGAGTCGTACACTAGACCCGTATACACAAATGTCTTTCCATATCTGCTTTGTAGATTGAAAAGGTCTATTTTTTTACTAGATCCACTTGATATGATAAATGAATCGGGTCTCTCATTATCTGAATATCCAACTACCTCACCTAAAAGCACACCATTGGCAAAAATGTAATTCAATAACTCGGTAGAAGATCTTCGATTTTGCTCATCCATATTTAGCGATTGTGATTGGGAAACAAAATGAATTCTCAATTCACCGTCAACTGCTTTAAACATTGTTCTTCCAACAGTATCGAACTTGTCACTTATATCAATAAAATACTGTGACATAGGTACATAATCCTCTGATTCAACATCCCCCTCAACAAACCAAAACAAGTCCACTGCAACATACTTCACATATTGCGGGTACTCATCAAATATTTGCTGAGCAGTCAGTTTCTCTTCCTCTGCATGAGCAAAACCTTGGCGATACAATGTGAGTTCTGCCTTCAGGATTGAGTCCTCACGCATGAGTTCAGCGACTTGGGGTCTTACAATATCTGTGTACTCCGCACTCAACCGAGCCTGAACCTCAGAAAAATCCCGTTCAAACAAACCTGGCCCATAATCCATCTCCATGATTTCACCCATGGTGTTTTTGACCTGGGCTATACGGTCTTTCTCTTCTTGTGCATACTTGTCACTGAGTTCAGACAACTCTATGGTTGTAGTTGGTCCACTTGATGCGCAACCTGTACTCACGGCCAAAACAAGTGCCATGAGTAAGGCAATCCACTTCCATTTCTTCATCATCGTAGTTTCACACTCTCTTTCACATAGTCAATTGCAGGAATGAAAAACTCAATAATTCGTCTTTTTTCCAACTTAATTTCAGCCGTTGCTGTCAAACCAGGGGAAATGCTAACCACACGGTTCCCCACTTCCAGGGACGTGTCATGGAAGGCAACGAGTATTTTGTACACGTAGCCCATACCCTCACGCTCAACCGCATCTGCCCCAATGTTCAGGATTTCTCCTTTTAGGGAGCCATACTTCTGGAATGAAAAAGTGTCCAGCTTCACTTCTACTTCTTGCCCCATTTCAATGAATCCGATGTCCCTATTTAGCACGAATGCTTCTAAGACCAGCGGTGTGTCTTCAGGCACTATGCTCATGATCGGTTGCGCAGGTGTTACAACCCCACCAAGGGTGTTGTTACCAATTCCCTGCACCAAGCCGTCTACAGGAGACACAAGCTTCTTCATGTCCAGCGCTTTTTGAGCCTTGTCGAGCTCCGCCTTCAATGCAAGGATCTCCTTGTCTTTAGAAATGATTTCCTTGTGCAGCTCTGTGTCTATGCCCGACGCAAATATATCCACTCTTTGCGTTGCAATTTGTTTTTGCTCATTCAATGAGTCAACTTGTTTTTGTTGTGTCACCAGCGATTGTCGTAGTAGTTCCAACTGCCCCTTCTTCAAGGTATACTCATTTGACGCAACAGCCCCTTGTTCACTTAGAATTTTTAACTTATCTACCTCCCCTTGATATATTTTGATTTCCTTTTCTATCTTCAACAGCTCTGATTCAGCTGAGTAGATCTCTTGGTTAATCTTGTCGACTTCCAGTCGATTGGCCTTTTGATTTTCGTCGTAGTTGATCGACTTCACGCGGTTGTATCGCATGAGGCTTTCAATAAACACCTCGTCGATCACGTATCCTTTAGACTTAAATTCGTCCAGCTTTTGACTGATGTCTTCATTTTCCTGCTGGGCAACCAGTAGTTCTTTTTCGATAGTTGCGGTCTCAAGACGACCACTGATATTCTCGAAATCTGCTCTAGACATGGTGTCGTCTAGTTCAATCAAAACTTGCCCCTTGTTAACGGACTGACCTTCAATAACATTAATTGCTGTGATAATGGCCGTGTCTGCAGATTGGAGTACCTTAATGTTCCCATCCGGAATGACTTTCCCTCTTGCTACTGCCACCGTGTCAACCTTACCAATGATCGACCAAATAATGGCTATAGTCACAATGGCAAAGATGATCCATATGGTGGAATTGCCCAGTGGCGAAGTGGGTTTTTCAATGATCTCCAAGGCTGTAGGCAAAAACTCTGCCTTTAAGCGTTTGTTTCTAGAATCAGTTTGTTTTTTCAACATGGGCCACGACCTTTTGCTGTGATTGTTGTTGTTCCTGTTCTTGCTGGGTGAATAGGTATCTGTACAAACCATTCTGAGCCATTAATTTCTGGTGGCTTCCCTTTTCAATTAACTGACCCTTGTCAAGGACGAGGATCTCGTCTGAGTTTTGAATAGTAGACATTCTGTGGGCAATGATCAATACAGTACGTCCTTTGCATATTCGCTCCAAGTTCTTCTGAATAATCCGCTCTGACTCATAATCAAGTGCTGAAGTCGCTTCGTCAAAAATTAGAACTCTTGGATTCCCAATTAAAGCACGGGCTATGGCGATGCGCTGCCGCTGACCACCACTTAAGGCCGTCCCTTTCTCACCTACCTGGGTGTCATATCCTTCAGGTAACTCAAGAATAAAGTCGTGGGCGCCTGCAATTTGCGCAGCATTTATGACTTGTTCCATGGTTGCATTGGGAAAATGAATGCAGATGTTTTCCTTCACCGTCCCATTGAAGAGGAAGTTTTCCTGTAAAACTACACCAATCTGACGACGTAGCCAGTATGGATCGGCAAGGGCAATATCTACACCATCCACTAGGATCTTTCCAGCCTCCGGGATGTAAAGCCGTTGAAGTAATTTGGATAGGGTACTTTTGCCCGATCCACTTCGTCCGACAAGTCCATAGGTTTTCCCAGGTTCCAAATTAAATGACATGCCCCTTATCACTTCTGCAGCGTCAAGCCTGTAACGGAAAGTGACACTTTCAAAATCAATCTGACCTCGGATATTGGGCAGTCTCAACTTACTTGCGTCATTGTAAGGTTCTGGTGCAGCATTGAAAATATCCCCCAGGCGCTCAACTGACACTGCCGTTTGTTGAAACTCTTGCCATAGCTGAACCAAGCGTAGGATTGGACCGCTCACCCGTGACGAGAGCATTCGAAAGGCGATCAATTGACCAACCGTAATGTTGCCCGAGATCACCAATTGTGCTCCCATCCATAAAATTGCTAGGTCAGAGGTCTTCTGAATAAACTGGCCCACCGCCGACGCATTACCAGAAAGAATAGAAGTTTTAAATGATGCACTGGCATAGTCAGCAACCTTGTCTTCCCAGCGCGACTGGGACAATGGCTCCAAGGCAAAAGACTTGATAGTTTGAACACCAGAGACCGATTCCACCAAAAACGAGTGGTTTTCAGCTCCATATTTGAACTTTTCTTCCAGTCGAGAGCGAAACAAAGGTGTAATAAAGGCCGACAAAGCCACAAAGAAGGGAATTGTCAGTAGCACGATGTATGTCAGCGTATCAGAATAAACAAACATAACAACTAGATAGACTGCAATGAACAAGATGTCCAGAATTGATGACAGGGGTGTCCCGGTTAAAAACCGGCGTATGTTCTCAATTTCCTTTACCCTTGCAATGGTGTCCCCTACACGCCTTGTTTCAAAATAGCGAAGAGGCAGTCTAAACAAGTGGTGGAATAATCGTGAACTTAGGATCACATCGATCTTGTTGGTTGTGTGGGTAAAGACATAGGTTCTTGCTATGCCAAGTAGCAACTCAAAACCTGACACAATTAGCAATCCCAACATCATGACGGTTAGGGTCGAAAATGCTTTGTGGACCAAAACCTTGTCAATAATAACCTGGGTGATAAATGGTGACACAAGCCCAAGTAACTGCAGAGTGAAGGCTGCAACCAGAACATCAATAAATGCACGTTTGTACTTAATAATGGTAGGTATGAACCACTTGAACCCAAACTTAATCTGCTGAGATTTAAGTTTACGGTTGACCACAAGCACTACTTTTTCACTCCACTGGTTTTGAAATGCCTCCGCGGACAAGGTAATGGGTTTGTCCTCCATTGGATCAAGCACTAGAAACTGGTCTTCAGCACATTTGGCTAAAATTTTGTATCGTCCATCCATTTCAACCAGCGCAGGTAGTCTTTGACCTTGTAACTGCCTAAAGCTTAACTTCACAATTTTGGATTTCAGACCCACTTTTTTGGCTATCTTGAGTAATTGTTGATTATCAATATCAGCCGTTAATGCAAAGCTATGTTTGATTTGATCCTCACTCAATGGCACCTTGTTGAATTGGGCTATGAGCAATAGTGCTTTTAGATTTCTGAACTGTTCCATATCATCCTCTGCTTCGTGTATTGATGGAAAGAGCAAACCAAGACTAGCTCGGTTTGCTCATAGTATTGCTTACTGTACTACAAACGTTCTAATTGCTTCAGAAGATAGCTTGTTTTCATGGTCTTTGGCGAATACAAGGATCTGATATTCACCTACCGCAAGTCCAGAGGTAGACACTGAACCATTCAAGGTTTGGATTTGACCATTACTGCTACCAACAGTGGACAAAGTTCCCTGCTTGTAATTTGTTGCGCCATCGATTGATTTGATAGCGTATTCTACTGAGTAGCTCTTACCCGTATTGTAGTCAAGGGCTTGAGCTGTGATTGCCAGGTTTTGACCGCTGGAAACCACTTGATTGTCCAGAGTAGTAATACCGAGCACTGGGTTGTAGCTATCGTAGTAAGCACCCTGACGAACGTAACGGTAGCCACCAATTACACCGCCATTTGGATACGCTCCATCCACATTGATGAGTGTGACTGGATTAATGTATTGCTTACTTGGTTGGTTATTTTTCACGTCTTTGATATACCAGCTGATCATACTGTTGGTAACATCAACACGTACTTTAATGGCATTTCCATTTGGTGTTACCTTCACAAAACCATCGCCTTCTAGACTTTGGCTGTAATCTTGTCTCACCTGGTAGAGCTGGTTGGATCCTGAGTTGTAACCCAGTACATAACCTGGACCGCCTAGAATTCCATTGATCTCGCTATAGTAATCCACATAATCATGGTGGTAGAATCCACCTCGTTGATCTGCTGATCGCCATGCTGGCTCATTGTAAACATTTACTTCCTGAGTTCGCTCATAGTAATACCGCTGTGCTGGCTGTGATTGCGTAATCACGAAATCATGTCTAAACTCGTCTGACGTACCACCTTGGTTGTCTTCAGCCCAAACTTTCACATTGTACTTGCCATAAGCCAGATTGTTTGGCATAGACTTAGAAAATGCAACCGGTGCACCAGTGGATGTAGTCGCTGTAATCGTTTGGTTCTCATGACCTGCTACTACTACGCCGTTTTCATCGTAAAGAGAATAGCGAACTGTCACGTTGTCACCAGCGTCTTGGTCTGTTACAGAACCAGAGAATGTATGGATCTGGCTATTTTGAACGAGTACCACATTGCCAAGGCTTGTCATGGTTACTGTAGGTGCAGATGTTCCAACTGAGAATGGAACCGTCACTGGTAGTGTTTCCTTACCAAATGAGTCAATTGCCTTAACCTCAATCGTGTAACTGCCGGATGCGAAGGCACTTGTTACTTCAACGTCCTGAGCAAAGACCTGGACACTTGCTGATGGTGTCTTTGCCACAAGTAGCTGGTTGTTCATACCAGATACAACTGAGTTAGCAGCGTCTTTAATTGTGTATCGAATTTCAACTGCGTCACTCATATCAAGGTCATTGATCGTTCCAGCAAGGGAGATCATTTGACCAACTGTGTATTTCTGGTCTGCTGCAGTAGAAACCGTTAGAACTGGTTTTGCCGCTTCTACTGTAAAGTCCAAAACAACTTCCTTCATAGTGCCAGCTGCATTTTCTGCACGAACCTTAAGCTTGTAGCTACCTACAGTAAACTCCGGTCCTACTGGTACATTTGCATTGAATGCTTGGTTTGTCATATTAGATGTTACAGATCGTACAGTTACATCATTATGGCTACCCACAAAAGTGCCGCTGCCATTTACAACATCATAAGTGATTGTTACGGACTCTTTGGTGTCCTTTCCTTTGAAGTTTCCAGTAACTGCGATCGAATCACCGCGCTTTACCACAAAGTCATTGGATAAATCAAGTTCTACTCGCGGTAGGCTTGATTGAACATTGAAGCTTCTCGTGTTCACACTTGATTTCTTTTGGCCACTCTGTGCCCAAACATCGATCTGGTATGTGCCATCTTCAAACTGATCTGGGATCATCACTTGTTCGTTTCCAATTGTTCGAGGTTGTCCATTTGACAGATAATCTGTTAGCTTCACATCGATAAAGCCAGTAATTGGGTTACCGTTCTTTTTGATCGTATAGCGAATTTCAACCGTGTCATTTTCATCCTGATCAAGGACTTGACCGCTTACGTAGAATGGTTGATTTGTTAGGATTGTTTGTCCATTTGACCCGTATAGAACAAAGGCTGGTGCAGAGTTTGTTGCTACTTCACTTCCGCGGACATAGTAGAAGCCATCCGTATGAAGACCGTCTGCCGGATATTGGTTGACTGTACCTGTCAGAGCTGATCCTGAAGTTGCTCTTTCTTTTCGGGCTCTGTTATTCTGAACATCCTTAATAGTCCAAGTGATCTTGCTTGTGGATGGACTTACATAAACATATAGTCCATTCCCATCTGGCATTACTGTCTCCAGGCCAGAAACTGTTAGCTGCTGGCTATAGTCTCGACCACCCTTAGTCAGTACATTCGTATGGTTATTAAATGTCTGATAATAACCTTCCTCAGCAACAATTAGGTCCAGAATTTCAGTATAGTAATCCTTACCCTTGTGTGTGTAGAAGCCAGCATAATCGTCTGGACCTCTGAATTGAGGAGTGTCATAGTAATCCACCATTGCATACTTGGTGTAGTTGTAAAGAGGGTCCCCTTTTTCTTCTACCACTGAGAAGTTGTATTCCTTTACTACTGATTGATTGCCAAAGTCATCGTCAGCCCAAACATGTACAGTGTACAATCCTGGTAAGAAGTTTGTATTCACTGTTACATTCTTGGAGTATGTCTGACCGTTAGTAAAGTTACCAAGCTTCTGTACCCCGTGGCCGCTAACCGCTTGATTATTTTCATTAACAATTTTGTAGCTCACTGCAAGATTATCCTCTAGATCACTGTCTGTTACCTGACCTGTGAATGTGAAGGACTCATCTTTTTTAAGAATTCCTGTTGTTGTCGCTTCTAGTGTTAGGCTTGGCTTTTTGGTTTCTAGCGTTACTGAGATTGTTGCCGTGTCTGCCTTGCCATGATTATCAAGAGCCTTTAGGGAAACAGCGTATGTCTGGTCGCTAAATGTCTTGCCCATTTTGATTTGGTGAGAATAAGACTGAGCAGTTTCATCTGCTGTAATTAAAGCGATTTGCTTGTCATTTAGACCAGCAACTACGTTACCACCATTGTCTTTAACCGTTAGAAGAACTTGAACCTGGTCGCCTGTGTCGATATCTTTGACTGTTCCCGTGATATCTAGAATGTCGTTACCACCAAGTGTTTGTCCATCTACAGTAGTGATCTGTAGCTCAGGAGTAGCACTGATCACCGTAAACTGAATGTTCTTCTCTACACTTCTTCCAGTATTGTCTTGGCCAGTGACCGTTACTGTATACGTCCCAAATGTTAAATCGTCATTCACGGTTACATTGTAAGTGAATGGGATTGGGCTTCCTGTATTGGCTGTAGAGGCAAGGATTTCAACATTTTCAAATCCAACAACTACTTCGTTTGAGTCATTCTTCAACGTCGCTACAACTGAGAGTGAATCGTCTAAGTTCACGTCCACAATGTTACCAGTGATCGCAACCACATCGTTCTTCACTGCACTTTGACTTGCTGGTGAACTCATAGATAGCTCAGGAGCAGTAGGAGGCACCAGCACTTCAAAGCTCTTCACGATTGGAGAAGCAAGACGTCCAGTCTGATCTTCAACAGTAAGCTCGAAAGTATATGTTCCAGCTACAAACTTCGTGTCCAACAGGACATCCAAGCTGAAAGCTTGTGCAAGGCCAGTGGAAGTTAGCTCGCTGATCCGTAAGTTACTATAACCATCCACAACTGCATTTTGGGCATTTTTGATTGTTGCAAATGTTGTAATTGTGTCGCCTACATCCAGGTCATTCACTGTCCCTGACAAAGTTAACGTGTCGCCAGTGTTTAACTTCTGATTGTCTGTTGTTGACACCTCAAGTGTCGGTACGTTGCGAACAACCTCTCCAGTTTTTATGTAATAAAAACCATCGGTATGAAGGCCATCAACGGGATAAGTCCCTGCTGGAGCCACAAGACCTGATTGTTCAAGTGTTTTATGTGTTACCACTTGTGTTTGCTCTACTTCATAAGTAGCGACTGTTTCCAATGTATCAAAGTCAATATCATCCATGAAGTCCACTGAATAACGGAATATTGTACTTCCATCTTCAGATAGCTCATATAGCCCTTCCTCTGGCATCGAATATTCGAATGACGTTGGTCCTTCTAGTTCAAACTGTCCATTTACAACTGAGTAGCCGGTGTAGGCAGGAACCACGGCTTCACCGAACATTGCTTGTTCCTCAGTAAAGCGTTTTACCAGCTGTGTAGGAGTCCAGTCAGCCACTCCCTCTGCTACCGAATACTTGTCATAATAGAATTCCTCACCCGCAGCAAATGCTGCAATCCCTGGGTGAAAGCATCCTATTAGCATTGCTACAACGAGCAACATAGATACTTGTCTTTTCATTCCACGTCTCCTTTGAGTTATTATTTGTCATAAGAGTTATATAATGACATTGATAGATAGAAGAAAATTCATTAATTAGTTTATATACCCATATCGTATAACTCTTTTATTGCCTTTTCTGCTATATATAGCATTATTCTGGCAACCACATACATATACTAGCACACATTGTGTAAATATGGTAGGGGACTTGGGAACAAATTTACAATCTTTTCATATTGGTATGTCTTCGACCATTAATGTATTTAAATGCCATTATTGAAACCAGCATAAAAAAAAGGACGGTTTCACCGTCCTATTTTAATCGTTCTAATACCTTTACACACATTGTAATTGCTTGTTCTACAGTGGTTGAGTCTCTTGGACCCAGACGTCCATCTGGATAGCCCCCCACAACATCAATACTTCCATTTAAGAGCATTAATGATTCCTTACTCCATTCAGAAATTGTTCCAAAATCACTGAAACTTGTGATATCTTTGGTTGGAATTAGGGAGTCGTCCATTTTATCTGAAACTAAAATCAACTTATTCAACATCACTGCAATTTCTTCTCTTACCACGTTTCTGGTAGGCGAGTATGTTCTATTTCCTGTTCCACTTACAATCCCCAGTTGATATGCTTGTAGCACTGCCTGGTTTTCTGTGTCAAGAAAATAGTTGAATGGTACAGGCGTTAACTGCTGGTCTGTTAGTTCACTGTAGGTGAGGACAACGAGTTCAGCGAATAACTCTCTTGATATGGGTTCCTGGAAGTTTTGGTCGATTCTTTGGGTTAGGAGGCCGTAGGATCTTGCGCGGTACAGGAATGGGATAGCCCATTCACTTGGAACACTTGTTTCACCCCGTCTTCTATACTCTTCTAAAAACGCCTCATGCAGCTCTATCTCACGTTCCAACTTTGCTTGTTCCTGGGCTGCCTTTATTTCCTCTAGTACCTCCCCATCAGATGTTCCAACTAGTGTTCCCCTGTCATCATAGACTGTCAACGTTTTCACATCATCTTCAAAGAACACCGTCATTCTATCTTCTCTGTCACCATCCAATGAAGTTACTTTCATAACGGCCTTCCCAACAAACTGACCTGTTATCTTACCCTTATCAATCTGAAACGGAACAAGCTTCTCCCCATCACGACCAAGTAGTTCTGCACCTGATTTTCGAAGTTCAATATACTCACCACTATTTGACTCTATCAGGGACTCTAAAACAAACTGCCTGCTTAGTGACTCTTGTAACTGTCGTGTATATGTTGATGTGTCCTCAGCTTTTGATTTCCTTTCTCTAATCTCGTCAGCATTCTTCTTCTCATAAGCTAACTCCACTTCAATAAAGTCACGTGTAACAAAACTTTTCTCAATCTCAAGTTTTACATCTTTTACTAACGCTTCGAGTAGGCCATATCTAAGGTCTGTCTCGTATTCGAACACCACCGGAGGTGAATACGGCAAGTTTACCCCCGTAGTCACTTGATTGGGAACACTTATGCTTTTCACTGTTGGCGCAATCCTAAACTGAATTGAATCACTATGACCACCATCTTCCGTTGTCACTGTTATAATTTGGGGCCCACTGCTTTCTTTAATCAGGAATGTCCCCTTATTTTTGTCCAGAAGTTCGAGTCCTGAACCATTATTGGTCGTAAAAACAACATCTCTTTCATATATTTGAGGTGCGCTTGGATCCTTTTCAAGAAGATACTCAATTGTAGCCTCCTGACCAAGATAGACAATGTTCCATCCAAAATCATCCTCAAAATAAGACGTATCTATATCTATTCCTTCAACAGCTGACTTAACGATAACAACTTTTTCATCAGACTTGTTATTTTCGGTTGATAGGTGCACTTGCTGAACACCTTCTTTGTCAAAACTTACGGTATGATTATTGGGTATGTTGCTAATCGATGTTTTGTTTGAACCTGGAAACGTCGCTCTAACAGCATCTTCGGATATATAATCTGGCGTTAGCACATAGTTGATTGTTACTTCTTCGCCTACAAAAACACTTGTTGGAAGTTCGCCCATTACTATTGATCTGGGATATGTCTTTTGCGGTTGAGCATCTTCACGAATATCTACTTCTGCAATTGTGTAGTCCTGGTGCTTTCCATCAGTTGTGATCGCAGTGATTCTTGCAAGTCCATTTTTCTTTCCTGTAACATACCCCGTAGAATTAACTGATGCAATATCAGGATTAGAACTTATCCAACTAACACCTTTCTCATGGGGTTCCTCAGTAGTTTTCCATTTCAGGTCATACCTAACTTCCTCAGTCAACTTACCATCAGTTAAGTATATCTTTTTTTCAGGTATTACTATATTTTCAATCAATGACTCAACAGTAATTTTCAAAGCATCCTTAAATGAGCCATCTATCGAAACAACACGAATCCATGTTGTTCCTTCATTTTTGCCTTTGACTGCATTACCGTTAGTTGTTGCAATATCTGTGTTAAGTGACTCAAGTTCATAACCGGTGTAAGCACTTGTAACTGGATCAAAAGCGACAGACGGGATCATGGTTTCACCTATCCCTATTTTGATCTCCTCAACGTCAAATGCAATGCCCTCAACAACGCTAGCTACATCAACTTTTACACTCTTAGAATGGCCTGATTCAATTGAACTCACAATTATATATGCTAGTCCTGGTTTTATTGCACTCACTTCGCCTGAGTCGTTTACAACAGCAATACTAGCGTCTGTGGTCTTGTAGCTTACACCTGAATTCAGAGTTGCTGACAAGTTCTCAACGGGTACTACTTCTACAGTTATTTGTTCTTTCCCGCCAGTAGTAAGCGACAACGTATCCTTGTCAGTCTTAAGTTCTTTAACAGTAGGCTTAACTTGAATTTCAACAGCAACATCCTGAATATGTGTTCCAGCGCTATAGGTTGCTCTTACCATTGTACTGCCAACCTCTTTAGCAGTAATAACACCTGAGCTACTTACAGTTACCTTTTGGGGATTGTCGGTTGTCCATTTAATGCTTTCATCACTCTCATCACCTCCAACTAGTTCAGCTGTCAACTGCATACTTTGACCAGCATACAACTGAATTTCGCTTACTGACATTGAAGGAACACAAAACAATATCATGAATATCATCACTAGTAGTAAGTGTCTTTTCATCCAATTCTCCTAACATATCATTTTTTACATTATATCAAATAAAAAAGAGCCCGAAGGCTCTTATTGGAAATTACTAATGTATTGATCATAAGTTAGTTTACTCGTATATAGATCTAACTTAGCCTGATTCAAGGCTTCATTTTTGCTTCTTAAGTCATCCGTCGCTTTTTGAACATCTAAGAAAGTGAGTAATCCTAAATTTGCTTTGAGCTTAGTGATTTCATATGTCTCAAAGGACAAATCATATCTTAGTTGAGCAATAGTCACATCGTCCTTTTTATTCAACAATGCGTTATAGTCTGACCGGATCTTAACTTCTGCATCATCTTTCGCCTCAGCCAACTTCTGTTCTAAGTCTAGTTGATTTTCTTCCATATCCTCAAAGTTATCAGGTAACTCATATCTTGAGTATTTCTTGATAACCTTCATTTCTAGCATATGAAGATCCAGGTTATCCTGAGCAGTTACAACCTCGTCAGCATTTGTGCGCCCCACCATAACCAGTTTCTCAATATCATAGATGATTTCTTCTATTTCAAGATCAACTGTACCTGCAAGAGTTATTTCTAAATCCAGAGGGTTACCAACAAGTTTATTCAGCTCCATTTCACTCTGAACTATCACTCTGTTTGCCTTTACTAGTGCCAGTTCTAACTCCTGAACAACAATCTTATATTTATTTAAGTCCGAATTTGTAATCTGCCCCAAATCTAACTGCTTTTGTTTTGCTGCTAGTTCTGCTTTCGCAGTATCTAATGCTACTTGGTCATTCTTAGCTGCGTCTATTTGATTGCGCAGTGTTACATACGCTTTCACAGTTGCTACTTCAACATTCACAACTTCGTCCGCTTTCGTATCCTTAAGATCTCTCAGCTTCCTTTCCTCTTGTGCTGGAGTGAGATCTTTTTTCTTTCCGTCGGACAGATATTGACTGTCACTGACATATGCGTCCAAATCCAAATTTTTCGACGCAACTTGAGCATTACTCGTAATTCTATCCTGTAAATCAATTTTTTTATCTATCGTACCAAGTACAATACTATTGGACTGCGCTAAGTCTTTAGCTTCTTTGAAAGTTAAATTAGCTTCTGATGCGAACGCAAAAGACGACATTGTCAGAATCATCGTGCTAACTGTAAAAGCTGTTACAAGTTTTCTCATTGAGACATTCCTCCGTTTTGCTGATAAGCAGGTCCGCTTGATATTGCTAGCTCTAGCTTCTCATTGACCAGTGAATATTGACGTAATTTTGCCTTTAGGGTGTTCAATTTCATCATTTGATCAAATTCAGAAAGCATTAGTGTTGTTTCATTTATAAGGCCTAGTGAGTATGACTTTTTGGCCTCTAGATAGGACTGGCGTACATTTTTATACTGTTTCGAAGCAAGCTCATAGTCGCTCTTAGCCTCTTCTAGAGCGTTCCAAGCAGTATACACATCTACAGTTACAGACTCCACTGCACTGGCATATGCATCTTTTGCTTCAAGCAGGGCAACATCTTGATCTAGACGCTTAGAAGTCAAGTTGTTTGTAATATACTCCAGCATAATATCAGACTCGCGTTGTTCAGTGTCTAATCCTAGCTTAGCATTCACAACCTCTGTTCTATTTGCCATGGCCTGTTCTAGTGCTTCAGCATAACTTTTTATTCTTACAGCAGGCAAAGACAAGTTCACCGAGGCCAACTCGAGGTCACTAGACACATTCACTCTTGCCATGTCCATAAGACTTCTTTCAAGGTTGAACAAGTTCCTTTCCAACTTCTGCATTTCAAGGTCTTGTATTTGCTTTGAAACGAGTGCTGAGTTGTGATCAATTTCAGAAACCTGACCTAACTCATATTTCACTTTTGCCTCTTCATATTGTCTGCTAACGATTTCAGTGTATAGCCGTTGCGCTTCAACAGTTTCTGTTAAGTTTAGCGTTTGGTTGTATAATTCTTTGACACCAACTTCAATACTATCTAATACGGTTTTCTCACTATTTTTCAACTTTTGGATTTCTGTCCACAAGGCATAATGACCAAAATCTCTAGGTTCAATGAAGGTTGTGAACATCTTTTCTTTCGTATAAACAGGTGGCGTTTTCCCCCATGTTGCTTGTAAAATTTTGTACTTAGTTTGATCTGATGCAGAAAGTATCCCATCTTCCTCAAATTTTTCATGTAACAGTATAAAACTCTCATAAGAGCTCAGCGACTTTTCTACTTGCTGCTTGCCTTTAAGTGCACTATCATGCTGCTTCCATAAGTCATCGATGGAGTCTTGCATTCCATCCGCTATTAGATCGGCGCTAACAGCACCTTCAATAGCGTCTTGTAGCGATAGGTTTATAGTATCCGCAAAACCAGCTGAAGTTGGCAGTAGCAAGACTGTACTAACTAGGAATACGACACTTTTCTTAAACTTTGACACTTATGATCACCTCTTTTCATATTCCTCTCCATTTTACGATACAGTCCTTAATACATCATTACTTATTTATTAAGAGATCATAAAAATGGCGCAGTTGTTAAGCTGCGCCGTTGAAACTACTTTATACTGCTCTCTGTGCTAGATGTTTGTCTCTGGCCTGAAAAATCAAACAGGCTTGTACACCGGATTTGATAGTCCTGACCTGAGTCAGGCATGTTAAATTTAACGATTGCGGTAAACTCATCAACAAACGTTACACTTGAAGAGTTTATGGTCTTATCATCACCATCCGACTCTTCATAATCCAGCTTAAATTTTGATGTTGAGTTATTCAATGACTTGCTTATTGGTTGGTTGAAATCAATTTTCACCATGTCCTCAGCGATAAATACTGCGTCCTTAATAGAAATTGGATGGACATCTTCAGTTGTACCACTGAACGTATACTCCAAAGTTCCGACCTGCTCAACATTGTTTGCAGTTTTTAGACCACCTAATATACGTACTTTATAATCTTGATTTTTCAGTTTATTACTATCGCTCAGATATACATATAAGATGAAAGGTTTATTGGGATTGAAGTATTTTGTGTTTACAGTTGAACCATCGACAATTACACTGGCACCAGCTGCATCAGTGCTTAGTGATTGATCGAAATAGATTTGGATCAATCCTTCATGTACCGCTGACACGTGTTGGATTTCAAGGTCTGCCTGTAGCTCATCATAGCCATAGAATAAAAACTCTGCATCATCTATGACTGTAAACTCCATTGCATCCTTAACACCGTCAATTGTTAACTCATACTCGTGCTTTTTATCCATGGTTAGAACTTTGATATCAATTTGCTTATTCTCTTTTGCACCTGTTCCCGTAAAGTATACGTTAAATGCCTGGTTATATGTTATTCCAGATGTATTGTCCACCAACTTATAATTCGTTAACTTCTCGGCTGTATCCTTATCAATATCATTGTTGAATACGATACGGATCATCTTCGAATTGATTGCATCGATATCCACTACCTTCAATTGCTCTGGATCACTTCCTACACCTGTGAAATTAAAAGACTCACCATCACCCTCATTTAAGTTTGCTGAGTATTTACTTTCTACATCACCTTTTACTTTAAGCGTATATGTGTCACCTGCGTCTAGGGTGTAATCTTTAAATCGGAGGGTTACGGCATTGTCAACTCCACCCATTTGCTTTGCAATAATAGTCTTGAATGACCCATCTACAACTTCGTTTTCACCCTTGAAAAGACTGTAGTACACTGGTAGTTCTGCATCAATGTCGATTGGATGTGTGAAGTATACATTAACCTGATGTTTATTTACTGCTTGTACTTTGCTAATTTTAAAATAGTTTGACACTATTTCAGGAATTGTATAACCGCTAAATGTGTCAGAAAGACCAACTACAGTAAATCCACTACTATCGGTAACTAGATCGACTGTTACAGTATATTCTACATCTTCCTTTTGGCTGGCAGTTGAGATAGTAACAACATCGTCAGTAATCGTTACATTCTCTATAATGAGAAGGGTATCCGACTTCTTTTCCTTGATCGAAACATCATTTTTGGTAATTGAAACATTTTCCTCATTGAGTTTGATTTTAATGCTAGTTGGAGACAAAGCTTTTACGGACTCAATTGCAGTTTTTACTTCATCTATTGCAACAACACCTAGTGACTCAGCAACAGCCTGAGTGACAATCCCTTTAGTGACTAAATCATCCACAGGTGTCTTATTAGATCCTTTTATAGTTTTTGTGATCCCGTTGTACATTACGTCTACAACTGACCCGCGAAGATAGTTGGGGTTGTCCTCATTCTTAACGGCATAGGAAATGTCAGTAACAAGCCCAACATCATAAGCCTTTTGCTGAACCGTGTCCCAGGTATAATCAGAGCTTGAATAACCTAATGATTTTAGGATCATAGACAAAAACGCTTTTTCGCTGATCTTGTCATTTGGTTTAAATGTGCCATCAGGAAACCCAGTTACGATCCCTTCTTGCTTCACATATCCAACGAATGGAGCATACCAAGCTGTTGACTCAACATCGCTGAATCCTGTCAGCTTGTATTGAGATGCGTTTTTGATCACATCATTTTCCTCGCCAACAAACTTTACAATAAAAGTTGCTGCCTCTGCTCGGGTCAACTCACCCTCCAAATTGTACCCAGCCCCAGTTCCTGAAATGAGCTTCAGTTGATTAAGAACATCGGCTCGAGACTGTGTATTACCAGCCACTCCATAGGCTGGTATCATCCCCACAACTAGCACCAGTACTAGCAGGAGGGCAACGATAGACTTTCTCATTGTAGCGCCACCTTTCCACTTTTTTCTATACCTCGATTATAGCAAAAAAAAAGCGCCTTTGCGCTTGAGAATGGGGTTTGTCATGGTTATTTAAAGTAAAAAAAGATGAGACCCGAAGGTCTCATCTCCAAAACTAAGATTAGTTTGTATCGATATCAGCAATACCATCACCAACAACGATGATGTAGTTGTTTGCATCATCAACTGTGATTACTACTTCTTCGTAAGCAGTACCATTAGCTAGTGCATCACCAGCAACTGTCTTTGTAAGACCAACGCCGATTGCAGCAGCACCACCATCAGCACCAGCTGTAGCAGTGATAGACTTTAGTCGGCCATCAGCAACAGCAGAAGCAATAGCAGTAATAGTGTTTGCATTTAGTGCATCAAGATCACCTTGAGCAGCCGCAGCATTATCACCATCAGTTAGGAAACCAACGTAGTAAGTTGCAACACCATCAGTAGTATCGCCTACTTGATCAGTAAACTGTAGAGTTGCAGCAGCAATACCGTTACCAGCAGTTGCATCTGGAGCAGTTGCACCTGTTACAAACTTATCAACAACAGTCTTTGCAGTTACAGCAGCATTACCTAGGTTTTCAGTAGCACCACTTTCATCATCTACAGTGTTAGCTGGAATTGCTAAGTCTGTAGGCTCAGCAACACCTTCAACATCTGCATTTGTGTGTAGGTACATAACAGCGTTGTTCGTGTTATTTACCCATGCAGTTGTAGCAGCATCAGAGTAAATGTTGTCAAATGTGTAACCAGTAGCTGTCACAGCTGTACCTAAAGTTGCAGAGTTGCCACCATTTGGTAAGTTTACTGCTTCAGACCAAGTTACTTTAACAGAATCTGTGTCAGCAAGTTCAACAGAAACAACAACCGGAGCAGCGCCATCAGTCATGACAGCAACAGCACGAGCTTCAACATCATTACCTGCAGCATCTTTGAAATCACCAGCATCCCATGCTAGCGTATCAGTTGCAACTGTAGCATTGTCAGCAGCTACATCATTGTCAATTGTAATCGTAATTTTGTTGCCAGAAACAGAAACATCATCAGCGTCAATTTCAGAACTATCGATTGCATTTTCAGCGCCCCAAGTGAAATCAGCTAGAGCTACTGTAGCAGCATCAATATTTTCAGTCAAAACGATCTCAACAACATCAATGTCGCCATCAGCATCTGTATCTTTGTAAGTTGTAGATACTTCTTTTGGATCAGTAGTATCGTACTGAGCAGTAGCAGGAACACCAAACGTTACCTTAGTAGCGTCAGAAGTCTTGTCTGCAGCTGTCTTAGTCTTAGAGTACATGATGAAATCTGTAGCAGTAGTTTGCTCTTCTGTAGATACGTAACCTTCTGTAGATGGCTTAAGAGCCGTGTTGAAAGTCACCTTAATCTTCGTGTCAGAAACACGTGTTGGAAGAGAAGCGTCAGCCATATCGCCAGCAGCAACAGCATCAGCAGTAGACTCACCAACGAACATTGCGTTGATTGTCATAACCTTTAGAAGGTCAGCTTCAGAAATTGTGTTGAACGTGCCCGCGTCATCATCGCTGTACTCAGAAGTAAGGATTGTGTTGTTAGCATCAATTGCAAGTGTAGTTGGTGTGTTATCATCAAATGCAACTGGAGTTGTAAACTCAACTGTCATGGACATCATGTCGTCAGCTAGTTCAACAGCCTTAACTTCAGGTTTAGCAACAGACTTAGAGCTGTTTGCAAATTCGAATACTAGATCACCAGCAGTAGACTCACCATCATTAACATCCTGTGTGCCTGTAGCATTGTGAATTGTATCCTTAGTGATACCTAGGTAGTAGTTACCAGTTGAAGAATTGATATCTTCCACTAGGTAAATCGTTGCAGTGTTTGTATCAGCATCATAGTCAACATCGAAAATATCAGAGTTATGAATCTGAGTTGTTCCATCGTCAGAGTAAAGCTTATAGTTTGCCTTAGTTGCAGCTTCAGAAGCTGTCATATCTGTTGGGAATACAACTTCAATCGTACGCTTATCTGTCATCTTAGCGAATACAGCTGTGATTGCAGATGGGTTTTCGTCTGTACCAGCAAACTCGATTGGACCTTGCTGAATGTTGTTAGTGTCAGAGTCTGTGTCTTTGATAGTAATTACACCAGCAAGACCAGAGATGTCACCAGCAGCAACAGATGGGTTAATGATCAGTTCGTAAACTTCGCTAGAAGTCATTGCAGAAGCTAGACCAACTTCCCAAATCTTGCCAGCTTCATCAACCTTGTTAGCACTGTTGTTTGCTAGGTTAATTGTGCTTGCACCATTGTAAGCTTGGTTGTCAGCTTTCTTTGCAATATCAGCGATGTTCTGTAGGTTGGCACCTGTCAGTTTAACTGGCTGATCGAAGTAGATCTTTAGAGTAGAATCATCAACAGATGACACGCCTTCAATTACGATACCTGTTGGAGCATCATCATCGTAAGCAAACTCGAACGTAGCTTTGTTTCCATCAGAATCTTTCTTCATAACAGCAGTATCTTCAACGCGAAGGATGAATGTGTTGTTAGAAGATGTAGCAAGTGTATCTGTGTAAGCTGCAGCAGAATTACGAACAACAAGAACCTTGTCATTTGTTGGATCCTGGTAAGCAGCGTCCGTACCTAGGTTAGCATAGTTCGTGCCATCAGCAGAAAGCATGAATGTACCAGCGTTAGATAGGTTAGAACCGTCCCATACTTTACCCTTGATTGTCTTAGAATCAACATCACGATCGAAGTAGATCTTTAGTGTATGAGAGTCAGCAGCCATTACAGCTTCAACTTCTGGAAGTGTAGCAGCAGTACCTTGACCTACAAATGTGTTATCTAGGTCATCAGTAGAAACAACACCGTCAGAGTTTTCTACGCCTTTAGAAACTGTTAGCGTGTAGATTTCGCCTTCAGTTGTTTCAGGAATAGTAAGTTTTACTTTGTCAGCGTCAGCATGAGCTTCAACCTTTTCAGGATAGCCTACGCCACCGTCGATATTGTAGAATGCAACGTCCAGAGCGTTGTCACCTACGTTACGGTTAAAGTCAACTACGATAACTGTGTCAGAATCGCGAGTTACTGAGAAAGAAGAAATCTTGCTTTCAACTTCAGAACCAACGAAAGTATCTTTTAGGTCTTTTTCAGTTGCATTGCCGTCAGTATCTTTGATACCTTCTTTAACAACTACTTCGTATAGAACTTGTTCTTGAGCTTCAGTAGTCAAAGTAACTTTTTCTTTGCTTACCTTAATGCTTAGGATAGTAAGTTCTTTGTCAGCGTTAACGTCAGTTACTGTGAACATGTCCATAGTAGTGTCAGCGTCAACTTTGTCATCAAATGTTAGAGTGATTTCAGTGTTGCTTGTAGACTCACCCTTTGTAAGTGTTAGAGCGTCTTCGTCAGCTTCTTTACCAACGAATGTATCACTTTGGTTAGACTTTAGGTCGTTACCATAGAAATCCATTACGTCTTTTACAGTAAGCTTGTAAAGTTCTTGTTTAGTGCTTTCAGCTAGAGTCAGTTCAACCCATAGCTTGCTTTCGTCAACGTTTGCTGTAGAAGAATCGTCAGAAGCCATTGCAGCTGCAACTACTTTGATTTCTTCGTCAGAGTTTACGTTTTCAACTGTGTAGTTCGCAATGTTTAGTGCAGTTGTTTCGTCAACAGATGCAGCAAACTTAGCAATTACAGTCATTGAATCTTCAGCGTCAGCTGCTGTTAGTGTAAGATCAGCGGATGGCTTCTCTTTACCAACGAAAGTCTTAGTGATGTCTGCATCGATTTCGTTACCAGCAAGGTCAGCAACTGCAGTGATTTTTAGTTCATACAGTTCTTCTACCTGCTCAGCAGTAGTGATTTCGATAACATCCTTAGAAGCGTACTCCATGTTCGTGATTGCTAGTTCGTCACTGTCAAGCTTTTCAGTAACGTCAAGCTTTAGTGTAGCTACGTCAACTGCTTCGTTGAAAGTAAGCTTGAATGTGAACGTGTCAACTGGAGTTACTGTAGTTAGCTTAGGAGCAGTTTCGTCAGCTGCACGACCGCCGAAGTTAGCAGTAGTTTCGCCAGACTTAACTGTGTAAAGCGTACCAGCAGTAGTTTCTGTTTCTAGAGTAACTAGAACAGTTTCCATGTCAGTGTCCCAACCAGCGAACATAGCAGACTTAACTTCAACAGCTTTGCCGTCTTCGTCTTCTACTGTGAATACAGTAGCGTCTACTTTTGTACCAGCTTCGTCAAGAGATACTTCGATCATCTTAGCGTTTAGGGAAACAGCAGAGTCAATCTTAACTGCAACAGCAGTTGGCTCTGGAGTTTCTTCTTCAACAACACCTAGCTCAACGCCAAGAGGCTGTGTTTCGTCTTTCTTAGGTACTTCTTTAACAACTTCCTCCATAGATGCGAAAGCATCACCACGAGTAAGTTCAGTACCAGTCATAACTTCGAAACCTACTGTAGCAGCTTGAGCAACAGCAGCGTCGAAATCAGTTACTTCGTAACCAAGAGCCTTGATCATGAAAGTAGCAAGTTCCTTATCAGAAACTGTACCTTCTGGCTTGAAAGTGCCATCTGGGTAACCAGAAGTCCACTTTTGGTTCTGAGCGTAAGCAACGTAAGGTGCATACCAAGCGTCAGCTTCAACGTCAGAGAATGTTGGTGGGATTGGGTACGCAGCAGCGTCTTCCTTCACACCGTACATTTGAGATAGTAGTACCATTAGCTGAGCGCGCGTTAGCTTGTCCGCTTCACCTAGAGTACCGTCTGAGTAGCCTTCCACAAGACCATTTTCCTTCAGCCATTCGCCTGAAGTCATGTCTGCTGCGAAGCCTACTGGGATCATGCCTAGTACTAGAGCTAGTACTAGCACGAGAGAAAGAACTCTTTTCATCTCGCATTTCCTCCTTATGTAGTCTTTACATTTTTTGCTGAAGGGAGAATTGTACAATCAACCGGCCCCCCCTTCAACAAGGACAGGTTGACGTCCATTGAACTTACGCCCATATATGAGACGCCAATTCTACAACCGATTATATCACCCTTCGAGAAAGGTAACAATTCGGATACGGGTATTGTAACATAACTGTAAATCAGACAAAAAATCGCTGACACACTGTAAACTACAGCATTGCAGCAATATTCTGGTTAATCACAATTTTCAGAATGGACGTACAGGCACCCGCATACTAAATATACCACAAATAGTTGTGAATGTCCTGTAATCGTTCAAAATTGTGGATTGTGTGGATATTGGGGATATCCTTTACTCCCCATCAATCAGGAAGTCAATCGCTTCTTTAAGAATAATGTCTGTTTGAGAGTCACTCATTTTGTCCATGATCGCTTCATGTAAAGCCCCGCGAGTGAAAAAGTCAAGTTGTCCACTAGGGTCGAGTCCATTGGCTCGTTGGAATGATTCCAAGGCCTTGAGTGTTTGACTTCCAAACATACCGTCAATCGCTACTTCATAACCTAACTCTACCAATCTTTGTTGAGCACCATACACGTTTAATCCGCGATCACCAAGGATATTGGTTTCATTCTCTATCATTGGTGCATAACTCTGTAGCTCAATGATATCTACATCACTTAAGTCCTCGACAATAATATCTGGTGTTATTCCTACTTTATCCACTTGGTTTCTATCAGCAGTAAAGTATTCTGCAACTGTAATCTTTACTCCACCCCCATTACTGAGTGGCATTAAGGACTGCACTGTCCCTTTACCAAATGTCTGCGTACCTATCACCGTTGCTGCCTTGTTATCCTGTAAAGCACCTGCTAGAATCTCAGAAGCACTAGCCGACCCTTCGTTTACCAGAACAACCATAGGTAAAATGACCTTAGGATCTTTCCCCGACTTTTCTAATATGTCAGGGTAAGCTCGATAATCAATCTGAACAATGTTATCATCCTTTTCAAGCAGGTAGTCTGCGATATCAACAACAACATCCAATCGACCACCCGGATTATTTCGTAAATCAATGATCAGCTTTTCCATACCTTTACTCTCTAGAATGAGCAAAGCTTCTAAGGCTTCATCTGCTGTGCTTTCTCCAAATTGAGTTAGTCTCAAAAACCCTATCTTGTTATCTAACAATTCATACTTAACCGATTTGACAACAATAAGTTCACGAGTAATAACTACTTGAAGAATACCAGACTGCCCATCCCTTTGAATACCAAGAGTAATTGTAGTGCCTGGCTCGCCCCGAAGAATATTCACAGATTCTTCTAAGGACATCCCTTTCAAACTCATTCCATCTACTGAAACAATCAGATCATTACTTCGCAAACCTGCCCTGTCACCTGGTGTGTCTTCAATCGGGCTAACAATTTTGATATAATCTGACTCTTTATCTTTCGAAACGGATATACCAATACCACCAAATGTACCATCGCTATCTTCGTTAAAACGAGCATACTCTTCCGGTGTAAAGTAAACACTATGTGGGTCTAACTGCTCAAAGATTCCCTTATAGGCTCCTTCAAGAAGTTCTTCATCCGTAGTTTCGTTCACATAATAAGTGTCTACTAGATTCAATAAAAACTGAATGTATTCTGTGGAGTCATCCGCCTTCGGCTGAATCGGAATCGCACTACTCAAACTCCCCGCAGCCAAAACCAATACCAACACCAGCACACTGGCCCGTTTCATCATCTCTTTCATATCGTACTCCTCTCTTCTCATCTTCTCTATTGTAGCACTTACAGTGGTTGTCTAGTGTTTCATCTCCATGACGTTCAGGTTACTGTTTTCATGTGACGCAAAAAGGAGCCAGGCAAACTTGCCTAACTCCTATTCTTATACCCATTTTGAATTTTTCCTACTATTATATATAGGCTTTACCGGTTGTTTAGAATTTGCTCCCGGTAGTCGTAGGTAATGTTGTCCTTCATGTGGTAAATGAACTGCTCAATCATGGCTGACGCTTCTGCCCTCGTGACCAGGTTGTTGGGTTTAATGGTTCCGTCCTGGTAGCCCTGGACCAGACCAATCTCATTGGCCATGTAAATGCCGTCTTTGGCCCAGTTGGGTATGTCGGCGTCATCCACATAGGAAGTGGTATAAGGTGGCGCCGGTGCCAAGTGGGTCAGGCCAAGGGTATTGGTCAAAATGGTTATGGCCTCCGACCGTCTTAGGGTCCGGTCCGGCATGAAGAAGTCTCCCTCTCCTGCCATAATCCGCTTTTCCTTGGCAAACTCTATATAGGCCAGGTCTGGGTCAGTTATGTCCACGTCCAGAAACAGGTTCTGCTTGTCTGTGTTCCGGTCCCGGCGAATTAGCTGCGTTTGGGTAAAGGGCTGGGTATTGGAAATGGCCTTGGACACCATTTTGGCAAACTCCAACCGACTCACGGGCTGGTTGGGCCCAAAGACTGACACGTCTGTGTCTAGAACTTCTAGGCTGGTCAAGAGGTAGATCGTGTCCATGGCCCAGTGGCCACCTATGTCGGTGATTTTGGGTGAGATCATGGAGTCTGTGTCTGTGATCTTGTCCAGTCGCATGTCTGATTGGCCAGCCACACGAACTGCGTCGTTTATGCCGCCAGTGGTTGTTGGCATGTTGTAGTTATATTGAAGAATGTTTTCTTCATTGGTTGTTGTAATGTAATTCCCCCGGAAACTAATATTCTGTGGGTCCGTGGGAATGTACTGGAACCGCTTCTTTTGGGTAGCTGACATTTCCAAAAGCACAGAACCTGCCCAATTGGTAGTTGAATCTGTTTGGGTGAAGGTTGTGTTGAGTACTTGGGTTTCTGACGACCCCCAATAGTGGTTATAACCCACAAGGGTGTCACTGGTGGTTTCCAGCTCAATAATGCCGTTGTTATCCACGTTGGTTCCACCACCGCCAATGTAGTACTTGCGCTTGGCAATGATATTTCCAGAGTAGTAGTTGACCGCTGCTGTATTGTCTTCCAAAATGGCCTTGTTGAAGCTATAGCTGCCTAAGGTGTAGGTCGTCCCCCCTATGGTAATAGCTTCGGTCAACTCGCTAAGGGTAATGTCCAGCTTGGTTTGTCGCAGGTCAGTGTTCTCCGTTTTGACTACATTATAAGTAGCTGTCCTTGCCACCGTTGCATTGGCTGCCGTATTGGCCAGTGTGAAGGTATAGGCCAACTCATAGGTGTCCAGCCCCACTGGGATTTCTGGAACAACCACGGTCCCTACCAACTTAATAGGGGCACCCGTTATAAAAGTCATTTCCTCATACTCATAGGTCAGGTCTGCCAAGGTCGGGTCACCAATGACCCCTCCGTCAAACATGGGGATTTTCTCAGCAAAGGCCGGTGTTCCCAGAATGATCATGCTTATGAGTAGTAGTAGTATTTTTCTTCCTGTCATTGGGAACCACCTCAATCACTAGTTTGGATCAACAAAGATCACAAATGCGTCTTCTTTATATCTTAGCACATAAATGTTTTCACCTGGCTGCATATCCGTTGGAGCAATAACTTCATTCTCCCGGATCACAATGGCGTCTGTATACTCTGTATAGGTATCCACAGAGTTGCCCTTCCATTCAGCCGTGGACCTGATCCAGTCATGGGAGTCAGTAATTCGCACCCGGTTCCACTGGGTATCCAGGGAGTCTACAATCCCCCGTGTGAGAATGGAGTCTTCCAGTACCTTCTTTAGTTCCTCAGTAATTTTGGACTCATTGGTAAAAGTGTCGTCCCAGTCTACTTTGGCAATGAGGCCATTTTGACGTAGGTGGAGTCCAGCTAGAGACTTGGTTGTTGTAAAGCCCTTGTCGGTCAATACACCCACGGCGTAGAAACGTTCATGGGTTAACCCCTTACCATCTGTGGACTTGTTGTCTTCTCGACTGTAGGAACCGTTGAAGAAGTTGAAGGCTGTAATGGTCTGTACCGGTGTCTTGGTAATATCCTTAACCACCGTCTCCGTATGGTAATACAACTTCTCACTATCGGACTCAATGATCCCATTCCATTCGTTTCCACTCATGGTGGACCAGTTTCTCAGGGTCACGCTGTTACCGTTAACATCCTCCAAAGCGCCGATATAAATCCGCTCGAAAATGTCGTCTGCGTCGGAAACTAGCTTAACCACATTGGCATTGTTGGCTCCCTGGTAGAAGTCAGACACCACCATTACCGTGTCCTGCTTTTTAATCCGGTTGGTCTCCACAAGGCGGCCTTCCTTGACCACAATGGTTCCCTCGGTCAAGTTGAAGTTCATCCGGTTGTAAAGTTCAAATGAGTTGAGGGCGGAACTGTATGACCGAATGGTGTCATTGAAGACATTCTCGCCACCAGACTTAATGGTCATCATCTCAGCCAATTCAGTACCGAAGTTGTCTTCCAGGGCCACATAGACTGTGTCTCCCCGGTGGGTTCTTTCCAATTCCCTAAAGGGTACCAGTTTTTCACCTTGGTAGATCAGGACATCGTCAGTCAGTTTGATCTTTTTAGAGAAGGAAGTCTCTGCCACCCAGGCTGTGTTCTTTAAGTACATGGGCTGGTAGAGGGTCACTTCATTGAGGGCTTCATTGACACTACCCAAGGTGCCCTTGTAAATGTTCTTGACCAGACGGTCTATACCTTCCACTTCGATCTTGGAAGCCTCGTCGGTGTAAATATCGTCAAAGTAAAGCTTGACCTTGTCCCCTTCTTTAATGGCAGCCTTGGTAATAGAAGTGCCACCCTTGGTCATTGGTATACCATCTGGAATCTTGTAGGCCTGCTGTCTGCCGTCATTGAGTTTAAAGAGAATAACATCAGAGTATTTAATGTAGACTTGACCCTGGCGCATCTTTCCGTATTTAGGAATGTAACCGGGGTTTTCCATAAAGGTTTCGGACACCACATTGGTTATAAAGCCTTGGTTGACAGTCACCTTGACGTCTTGTCCATAGCGAAGGTCCTTGAGGGCACCCACACGGAGGTTGACTTCCACACCTGCGTAAGAGGCCACAGGGAAGGTCCAAATTTGATTGTCATAGCCGAAAATTTCCAGGGTCGTTCTGTTGTTTTCTGTGTCCGTTGCGACAGACCGAACAGTACCGGAAATAGATAGCTGCTCCATGGGTTTAACGTTGACATAAACCAAAGTTTCGTCGTCCTTGACTGCAAAGGTAATGTCGTCACCCACCGCTAGTAGTGATGCGCCCGCAACCCTATCCTCCTTGTAAACGATGGGGTCATTTTTCACGCCTGTATACAAGTCAGTTTCTACTACTAAATCAAAGGTTTCTCCTTCAAAGGTCCGTACCCGGTAGCGACTTTGCTCAATAAAGCGGTCGGTGATCCATTCCTTCTTGGAAAGGATCTCATAGATATGACCAAAGTAGGTCTTAATATTGGTTCCGTTTTCTTCAGCCCGTCGCATTTTTTCAAGAACCGTGTTGTCATTAATGACTTCTACATAGACAACAGCGTCGTTCTTGGCAAGGTACTGGACTTCGTCACCAATTTCAATGACGCGACTATCAGAAGGTACACCGTTCTTATAAGAGACAAACTCCATCCGTTGGTTGGTTTTGGTGTTAAGGGAGGTGGACACTTTCACCGTCTGTCCGTCCACGGTTCGAATAATCAGGTCCCGGGTCGTTACCTTGTAGCCCACTTCCTGGGTTTCGTTCTCTTGAACACCCGTGACAAGACCATAACCTGTGGTGATATTGTTCTGGTCATAGAGTTGCTCAGACACCACGTCCAGGGTTTCCATGAGTTCACCGCGACTCATCATGCCCATGGGGTTGAAATTGCCGTCGTTGTTGGGCTTCATGACATTAGCTTCAATCAGTGCTTCGATCAGACCACGGTTTTCTGGAGTTACTTCTGCGAAGTCTTGGAAGCCAAAGACGTTGTCCAGGTTGCCAAAGTTCGGCTGTAGGTTGAGGAGTCGAGCAATCCAAAGGGCAATCTGCTCCCTGTCCACGGGTTCGTTGAGGCCCGTGTACTCTGTTGCCAGCAGGACCCCATTATTGAGGGCCTGCTGGGCATAGTTTTCATTGTAAAGGGCCCGGATTGCCCCCTGGGACAGGCCACCGGTTTGGGGAAGCACAGCCTGTTGGACTGCTGCTTCAGAACCGTTAAGGCGCATCAGGTAGGTGAGTACTTCAAAACCGGTTACGTCTTCTTCTGGTCTGAAATTGCTGTTGTCAGACCGCTTGGCCACGTCTTGAACAGCCAGCCGAAGGATGTTCTTTTCAAAAGGGTCACTGGCCGTGTCGGAAAAGATGGACTGCATGAGCAGTTCCATGCCCTTGTTATAGGCATTGAGTTCTTGCATGTTGGCCGTGTCCGTTCCAGCCGCCTTAAACTCCGGCACTGGAATGTCCACTGGGAATGCCGCATAGGAGGCTGGCATTGCAGTCACTAGCAAGATGGTCGCAAGGATGAATATTGCAATTTTTCGTTTCATGTGCTCACCTCTCTATCGGTTGCCCAGGAGCATATAATACCCTGGCTCTGTGATTCTCGTGGAGACACTGTTGTTTGCCATATCTAGCTGGGAGGCCATTTTTGTCCACTGGCCTGTGGCTGTGTTGTACTTGTAAAGGGCAATGGTGGACTCGTTGACAAAGGTCAGGGACGTGTTGCTGTATGGCATGACTATGTCCATGGCTCCGTTGACCTGGTCCAGTTGCTGGCTGCCCGTGTTGTTAATGACTGAAACGTCCAAGTTATAGACCTTGGAAACGGACTTCATTCCCCTTGGAATGGCATTTTGCAACAAGCTAGAATAGCTGTTGTTCATCCACTGGGTGAGAATGCGGCCATAGGTAGCCTCGTAGAAGTTACGTTCCCTAAACTCCTGGGTGTTGAGAGCTGTCGGTACAAACTGGAGCTTGGAGTCACCATAGTCGATCAGGACAATGGAATTGACCTGCTGGACTGCACTTGGAGGAACATTGATCAGGCGTTCTTGACCATTGTCTAGTTCAAATTCCGTCAAGGTGATGACCAGCTTTTCCGGTAGACCTGTGCTGGCTAAGTCCACAATGGACTTGTTGCCGTCTTGTTCTACCCGGTGGGTTTTCCCTTCTGGTACGTCTAGGCCACCGTCGACATCCTCTGGGCCAAGTTCCTCAATCTTGTCTAGGATTTCCCATTCTATAGAAGCAATGTTGGACCAAGAGGAAGGGCCGAACTTGTTGACTGCCTTGAGGACGAAGTGGATTCTTTGTCCCTTTTGTAGGTTTTCAAAGCCAGGAATCCGAGTTACCTTGAAGGGTTCAATGGCTGTTGTTTGAATGTACTTAAAGTCTCTATAGTCGTTGGCTTCCAAGGTTGTAGCCGTGGAGGAAGAAATGGTGTAGTAGATTTCATAATACTCCACCTTTTCCGAGAAGTAGTCAAAGAGCTTAATGTAGCGGTTGTCCACCACTTCCGCCTTCAACCCAATCGGATCACTCGGCACCGGCACCCTGAACTCCAGGGTCACGTCACCGTCAGAAATCCCACCGTCTGGGTTAATGACCGTCACCGTTATGTCCCCTTCATTTTCAAAGAGGGGCACGGTGACCACCATGGTGGTGGTATTGGTGACTTCAACGGCGGTGGCCACAACGCCACCCTCGATAATGTAGTACTTGTCGTCCTTCCAAAGACCAACTTCACCGGTTGCGGTTTCGTCTTTTCGTTCGGTTCGCGTACCACCGAAGACTACCTTGGCCCCGGTCTGGAACATGGTGCCTGTCAGCTGGATCTTGTCGCCACCCTCCACAGAAACCCGTGTCACTGGGTTGGCCCCATTTTCGTCTTTAACTTCTGTGGCCACTGTTGGATAGGAGACAATCTTTAGTCCGCCACTTAAACTGTCCTGACCAAAGTCGGCGTTCTGGACCTGGATGGTCTTGTCGCCCACGGTCAGTCCCGTTGGGGTGGTGAACTTGATAATAGTATTGTCATTTTCAATGGTCAGGTTGGACACAGGTACACCACCCGGTGACCCAATCAGAACCAGGGCACCTGTTCTAAAGTCTGAACCGGAAATGGTGATCTGGTTACCGCCAAAGACTGAGGTTTCTGTCGGGTTGATCTCATTGATCTTTGGTCCGGACAGGGGCTTTCTATGCACAAAGTAGAAAGGCTTTTTGTCCGCTGAAACCAAGTCGTCGGTTGTGGCAGAGTTGGCCAGGCCAAAGTCTGTGTTTTCTACTGTAATAGAATAGAGCTGGTCAATGTCTGACCCAGACCCCGGTGGTACCAGGGCAATAATGACGTCGTATTCCACATTGTTGATGGTCTTGGTGGTCAGTTCCGCTATGGAAATGACCCGGTCATTGACCCTTACTTCCAGTCCCGGTCTAAAGTCCAGACCCTGGATTTCAATCCCGATCTCTGCGTTGACCCCACCCTCAATAATGTAGTGGTTGGTGTCTGCAGAAAGCTTGTTGGGTAGGACTGCAAAAATCTTTGGTTCTGAGTCCGGATTGGTGTAGGTGAAGTCAATCTGGGCTGTCCCCTGGTCCGGGTTGACATAGGTGATTTTCACCGTGTCAATGGAGTAGTAGGAGGAGGTCACTACTTGGACGTGCTGGGCCGTGTCATAAGTTACCTTAGGCGCCCAGCCCCGTTCCACATAGAGCCGTTTGTCGTCAATTTCCAATCGGATATATTCGTAGACCTTACCGGAGTAGGCCGTTCCGTCTTCCTCGTCATAGCCATTTGGTACGTAGAACTCAGCGCCATTCTGGAGCATTTCCATGGGGAGGAAGACTTCCTTGTCGTCATAGTTGGTAAAGGTTCTTGTATAGATCTTGCCGTTTTCTTCAACGGACATTTTGACCTGGTCCAGGCCACCGTCATACTCAACTTTCAGGCCACCGGTCAGGTTGACCGTGGTCTTTCCATTGAAGATCAGACCGGAGTTAGGCAGGGTCCGGGCTATTTCCCGGTTGTCTATATCCGCAAAACGTACTCGAGCAGCAACGTCTGGAATGTCCACAATGGCATTGTCCACATTGTTGTGGTAGCCCTTGATGGTGTCCCGTCGGAGGTCGCTACCAAAGAGGTCCTTGACTTCCTGGCCCTGTTTCTGGCCCTTGGAGGGGCTGACTGTTGTCAGGGTCGGTGCCGAAGACGTATAAGTGTACTCAATCCGGTTGGACACACCCAGGTCGTTGTTGACCACGTAGACGTCTACCTTGCCTGGGTCATGTTTAGGCGTAATGACCTTCATGTAGCCCTTGGCAAATTCAACGATCTTGGCCTTGTTCTCCCCGAAGTAAACCGATGGGAGAACAGGTGAACTCAAGTATTCCGTAAAGTAAGGCGTCTGGTTGTCTGGAATTTCCTGCACAGCGTCTGGATCAACACCGGCGTCGAGCAAGTCGTCCCACACACCATTGGCATAGAGGTCTGAGAAGTCGTCACCAGGGTTGTACTCCGGTCCCCCCACCTTGTCGGTGTAGGGCTCGAAGAATCGGAATTCAAAACCGAGGATTTCCACAATGTCTCCACCAACGGCAGAACCTTCCGTTGCGATTACCTGATTAATGGTCGGTGAAGAAATCGGGATGACATAAACAAATCCTTCAGGCCGTGCGTCTGACCCGCCGTCCTCATTCAAGATAACAACGGAAACTGCCAGTTTATCAATGCCATAGTCGGCAGACAGGTCCTTGGTGTAGGCTGGAACGTGGACTGTTACGTAGGAGTTGTCCACGGCCAGGAAGGTGTCGTCTTCCTCAACTTCCACGCCGTCAATGAAGACCTTCATGCCGTCTTCGAACTCAGACCCGGTAATGTCAATGGCAAAGCCACCTACTACAGAGCCCTTGTTGGGATCAATTTTAGTAATAACCGGATGGGTAGAGGACTGGGTCACATAGAAGAAGCCGTCCTGTCCGGTTTTTTCTGCGAATTTGGTGTCTGGGTTAATGACCCGGAGGTCTTTAAAACCCTTGCCTGTGCTTAAGGTTGGCACAGAGAAGGTAATTCTGTTTTTACTAATCACCTTGGCCTTGTGGCCCGTGATCTCCCGGGTACCTCCACTGTCGAAGGTGAATGGGGTTAGGAAGTCCAGTTCGACCCCGGTCCCGTCTTTGGCCCCACCATAGGTGCCGCCGACCCGGATGAAGTTGGTGCCAATGGTCACGTCCTGGACACCCCCACTATCCTTGGCCGCCTCGTATCTGGAGGAGGTGGAATTGTAGGTAATGGTGTAGAGGTTGTCCCGACCATTGGAGAGGCGAATGTCCCCTGCCAGGTTGTAGGACAGGGTGTAGTAGACCGTGCCATCATAGAGGATCAAGCTTTCCGCATAGTCCGCCAAGTGGGCGCCCAGGGTTTCGTCCTTGTCCTGCTTGTTGAGGAGGACCTGGTTGTCCATCTTGAGTAGGAAGGTCGGTCCACCGGCAATGGCCACGGTGGTGGTGTCCGTCAGGAAGCTAATGGTTGCGTCCCCAACCTTGTTGTTGTCCTTGTCAAAGGCCTCGTAATCCGTTGGTACAGCGTCATTGTAGCGAATATCATACCAGGTACTGTCCAGGTCGGTAATCCGTGGGTTCCGGTTGCCGTCCATGGCGTACCACCAAGTCTTGCTGTCTGCTTGGTTGGTAATGTGAACGTTCTCAATAAAAGGTGACCATATGGCCTTCTGTCCACTCTCCTGGATGGCAATCTCATTGCCAGGGCTAGTGTAGGCATTAAAGGTAATGTTATTGGAGGCGTCAACATTGTAGGAGTTGACGTCGCTGCCGTCCAGGTAGACCCGGGTACCGATCAGACGTAAGCCGTCAAAGCCGGAAGTCGATGCAGCCGTTGGGTCTGGCTTTAGATAGTTGTCCCCATCAATGGCCACTAGGGTCGTGGCTGTACCCTTCTTGGGGTTAAAGTCTTCAATGGATGGATCTTGCTCAAAAGAGATAACATAAGTGAAGTCTGCAACGGCAAGGCCACCGTCCGGGTTGACGATTTGAAGCTGGGTTACCCCTGTCCGGCCTTGAGGCGCATCAAATTTCAATAGAATTTTTTCACCGTCCGGTGCGATCTCCCGCTTAAAGCCTGTGAGTTCTTCACCGTCCAGGTACATCTTCAGGCCGTCCTGGAAGTTGGACCCGGTAACGACCACTTCAATGCCGCCACCCACCGTTGTAATGGTTGGGTCTACCTTTTCGATAACCGGCACGTCTGGTGTGGTCACCACGTCAATGACGTCTGAAAGAATGGCCCGTCCACCAAACTGGTCACTTTGCCGTCTAGGGTTGGATATCTGAACGTGTTTGGACCCCAGGTCCTTGATCTGACCGGTATTTGGCATACGAATGAGGATTTTAGTGCCCACGTCGTTGCCGTCTGTTCCGTCGACCACATTGTTGTTGTCGTCGACCACGGTCACTTCCAGTTGGAAGGGATTGGCCCCGTCCATGAGGACCGTTTCAGCACCTGCGTCCTCGTCGTCCTTGTATTTGACGATCCCTCGAACCGAACCAGACGTTTCATTGGGAAACAAGCCCAGCTGGTACTTGGTTTCGAAGGTATTGTCGTTGTTTTTCTTGATCAAAACCGTTGGGTAACGGGTAATGGTTCCGCCCCCGTCAACCTCACGGCTAACCAGGAAGTTGGTCCCCTTGACTACCAGCAGGGTGTCCTCGGCCAGCTTGTGGGAGGCCCCGAAAGTCTCCACTTGGAGTTTGGGCGGCACGACTTCCGTAATGGTTGGGGTCAGGGTAGAAGGAATAAACTCATAGCCGTCCTGCTTGGTCACGATCTGGCTAAAGGTATAGACCTTGTTGGGTGGTGCTGTTTCCGTTAGGACCGTGGTGATTTCCACAATGACGTCCTTAAAGGGGTCTGTTTCTGCGTCATCGATGGTGTCTGTGGTCACCAGGATGGAGTCCGGTACACCCTTGATCACGTTAAAACTATTGTCTGGATTCTTGGCAAAGAAAACCTTTTTACCAATCTGAATCTTGATATCTCTAACGATGGTAACCGCATTGCCATTGTAGGTACCGTCGTTGTACTCCACTTTCAAGGTCTGGTCCGCGTCCGCCCCATAAGGGTTGGGATCCGGTGGGTTTTTAAAGTTGCCGTCTGCCGTCAGGTCAGGCAGGTTGAGGGTCAGGAGGTTACGACCGGAAATCTGCACATTGGCCCCAGTGTCTGGCCCCTTCAGGGGGAATATCTGCTCAATGGTTGGCTTAAAGCCCGACCCGATAACGGTGAAGACTTCAGGCGTCCCCCCGCCTACGGTCTGCTCGGCAATCACTTCACCGGACACCGTATTGGTCAGGACTACAAAATAGGACCGGAGCTCAAAATCCACGTGCTCTGGGACCTTAATGAGGATTTCATTGTTGTCGGCGTCAATGGCCACAGTCTCGGCCTTGTTGACGTCGGAGTATTCGTCAGACCCGTCCAGGGCCTTGAGGAAGTAGGCTGTGTAGTTCTTGGTTTCGTCCACGTTGTCCGCCGTAAACCGGACCTGGTCACCCTTGGCCCCAGTGTTGGGGAACATGGCCAGGTTGTTGAGGCCCAAGTCTTCAACAAAACGGAATACACTACCGTATAGGTACTGGACTGAGGTATTAATGCCACTTGGGGTTGTATTCTTGGAAAAAACAATATTCTGATAGCCCTTGTCACCGGGAACTGGAGGTTCTTCCATGGTGATCTGGTTGGCATTGTTAATGGTCACATAGGAGTCGGCAGCATGGATAGTTCGCGTCTGAACCCGGCCATATTCAGCCGTTACCGTTGTGCCGTCAATCTGATCGAAGTTGTTACCCGACAAGACCTGGGGAGTCGATGCGCCCCCAGCGCCGTCATAATTGGACACGTTCACGTTTTTGGCCGATATACCGTCAATGGTTGGAAACTGGTTGAGGCCCATGTCGATATCTGTGGTCCCGATCCGAAGGACACCTGTTAGGGTCTTGGCTTCGTCAGCTGTAAAGGTGAACTTCACAAAACCGTCTTCGTCAACGATCTTTTCACCCATCTCCTGTAGACCACCACCAATGCCGGCCTTTTCAAAACGGACGGTCTTGCCCGCCAGGCCTGAACCGGTGATTTCCACGTAGGCACCCACGGTGTCAAAGGACTGGTGTTCACGGACGTACTTGATATTGGTCACGTCTATACCGTCCCCCACGTCCACTGCGTAGGATGTTTGTAAGTCAATGCTGGGAAGTCCGCCAAATAGTAAGGCCAATATGGTGATGACTGCTAGCCACTTTTTCAAGAATCCTGATCCGTACCTCATGTGAAACCCTCCATGGTTCATGCCCCAAGTACATGCATAGTCTATATCGAATAATGGCAATAATTTGCCTCTTGTCTATTTACGACAGATGATCATTTCAATTATCGGTAGAAAAACCCGTCAACTTTAGTCTTTTGACCACTTTCAGCGGTTTTTGCTGGTAATTTTGCGGACTTATCTACTCTAATGTTACCACTTCTGTGTTACAGGTACTGTTACAAGGCCATTACAGGGTCATTACTTTAGGCTTAGCGGTCAGGATCTTCTAGTAACTCTCAAGTTTCATGGAATATTTGACGAAGTCTGTTCACTTTTCCTTACCGTTTCGATAAGATAGACCCAAAGGCTAACAAGAAACCAGGACGATATACGGGCATATCCGTCCTATCACCTACAAGCGGGGAGACTTTTGTATGACAAACCAACAGGCATTAGCCATGCTCCAAACCAAAAGCAAGCGCTTTGAGCGCATGCTGGAGCTCTTTAATACCAAGGACATGGGCCTGTGGGAGATGCTCCCAGACGGCCGGGTAACCTTTTACAATCAAGCCTTTTATGAACATTTTGACCTGCCCCATCCAGAGTCCCATATGGATGACTGGATCAGGCTCATTTTTGAGGACGACCAGGCCCACTTTAAAAAGGGTTTGGAAACCCATGAGGAACTGGAGTTGGAGTCCTTCACCTCCACCTACCGGGTCTACCGAAAGGACCTTTCCATTGCCTGGATTGAGGCCCAGGGGGTTGCCCAGTTCAGCCGGGACGGGAAAATCATTTTTATGGTGGGCACCCACAAGGACGTGACCCACAAACGCAACCTGGACAACAAGGTCTTTAAAGCCGCCTACATGGATGCCCGGACAGGTCTCTATAACCGGTCCAAACTGGAACGGGACTTGGACATTGCCTGCGGGGGAGAAACCGACCGAACCCTCCTCCTCTTTCGCTTCCACCCCTTCCACAAGTTCGCCATGGTCCACGGCCAAGAACAGGTGGAAGAAAAGATGCGGGTTTACCTAGAACCTGTTCTGGACAGGCTTTCAACCTACTTCCACATTTATCGTGCCACTGAAGATACCCTGGCCTTACTCAGCCATGATCAAGTGGAAATCGGCCTCCTTGACATGGTTCACAGGACCCTTATGGACACCCTGGACCGCCTCCACAAGCGTGAGCCCTTGATGAAAAGTTTAAAGGCCTATGCTGCAGCCATTTCTTTGTCTTCTGTGGGCGAGTCCGTTGGAGAGGAACCCACCGTCAAGACGGTTTTACGCAGGTCCTTTATGTGCCTAACAGAAGCCCAACAGCAAAAAAGCCCTGCCCTCTTGTTCCACGACCACCAGGTCCGGTTTCGGGTGGAGCGCCAGCTACACATTGAAACCCAGATGTTGGCTTCACTGGACAAGGGAGAGTTCTACGCCGTATTCCAACCGGTTGTGAAAGCCAGAAGCCGGGGAATATTGGGCTTTGAGTCCCTGCTCCGTTGGGAAAGTGAGAAATACGGAGCCATTTATCCAGACGAGTTTATTCCCGTAGCCGAGCAAAACAGGGAAATCCACCAGTTGGGTCACTTCGTCCTGGACCAGGCCATTGACTTTATCAAGGCCTATAACAAGCACCATAATTGTGACGCCCGTATTGGCGTCAATATCTCCATTATTCAGATCTTGCAGGAGGACTTTGTTGACCAGGTCCTGCACATGGTTAAGATTCATAACCTGTCTCCCCGCAACCTGGTCTTGGAGATCACAGAGAGCCTCATGTATGAAGACCCCAAGACCCTCTTCAAGCGACTCCGGGCCCTTAAGGAGATTGGGGTGGGCATTTCCCTGGACGACTTTGGGGCAGGTTATGCCTCCATGAAAAGCCTCTTTATTACACCGTTGAGTAATATAAAGATCGACAAGGAGATCATTACCCACCTCCAGTCCGACCAGATCAACGTGGACCTGGTCAAGAGTGTGGTCAAATCCTGCCACGCCCACAATGTAAGTGTTGTAGCAGAAGGGATTGAAACCGACGAGTATGTGGAGATTGCCAAACACTTGGGGGTCGACTTTATTCAAGGCTACTACTTTTCAAGGCCCCTCAGTTGGGACCAGGCCATGGGGACACCCTTGGATGTGTTTGTTCATGGCAATTCACACGAGTAAGCAGGTCAAAATAATAAAATGGTTAATGGCTAAACGATATGTCAGTGGCATGGTTTAGTGATAAGGTCATACAAATAGGACAAAAATAAAGCTATCTTGAGATTTCTGATCTCGAGGTAGCTTTTTGAATGTTTGAATTGGAATGATATGCGCTAGTGCGACCCTTATCACTCAGCAGTACGGTAGTTGGCGTCATGCTTTCGGGCCTTGATGTCCCTGACCATGGCCTCAAAGCCTTCTCTATTGATGGAATAAGGCAACAGGGCCACCATGGACAAAATCATGAGGACAATGGGAATGATGGTTAAGGTACTGAGTATCCCTAGCAGGGTGGTGTCGGTCTGGATGGCTGCTCCTGGTACATACTGGGTCCATTCTAGGACAGCTGCCACAAGCATACCAGCCAGGGCTGTGGCCAACTTCTGACTGAAGCTATAGACTGCGTAGGAAATTCCTTCGGCTCGGGTGCCGGTTTTCCACTCCCCATACTCAATGGTGTCTGGGATCATGGCCCAACCCACGGTTGATATAGCTGCCATACCAAAGCTACTCAGGCCACCAAAGAACAAAATCCAACCTAACTCATCATAAGGGATAAAGTGAAAAACAATCGACCCGCCAATACCTATGACTGACCCGATCATGTAGGTGCCTTTTTTGTCCCATAGCTTGGTTGCCAAGGGAATCAAAAGGTTGGCCACCAACATGGACAGGACAACTACGCCTAAGAAAAGGGGGAGCAAGTCACCGTTACCTATATTGTTATTCACATAGTAAATGGCAGCGGTTTCCCGGATAAATACAGCAATATTGCCAATGAGCGAGGCGATGGTGACAACCAGCAAGGGCTTGTTCTGACGTAAAAGGGGCCAGATATCCTTGAGTTGATACTTGTCCCCAGCCGCTTGGCTCCTGCCCCTGTCCACTGCAGGCTTGGTCAGCCAAAAGCATAAGAGGAAAAAGATGAAAGCCAGTCCACTAAAGAGCAGGGCCACATTG